>JAGLSB010000656.1 GCA_023135955.1 Bacteroidales bacterium
GTTCACTGGCCCATGGAGGCACCACACCAGGACGTGAATATTTTCAGAAAGTATAAAATTTCACCAGGCCGACAGTTACTAATGGCCATGCTTAAGAATCTCGATGATGGTGTAGGAGAGATAGTCAAAAACCTGAAAGAAAAAGGACTCTATGAAAATACTATAATATTTTATTTATCCGATAATGGTGGTGCGCCAAATATGCTGGCTGACAATAAGCCTTTAAAAAATTACAAAAACTCCGCCTATGAAGGAGGACACAGAGTTCCATTTTCCGTATCATGGCCTGGAAAGATAAAAGAAGGTTCAACTAACCCGGCATTAGTTTCATCTCTGGACATTCTTCCAACTATGCTTGATATTGCAGGACTAGAGTTACCTAAAGACAAAATCATTGATGGTAAAAGTATGATTCCGGTATTGTTAAAGGGAGAAACCAATCTCCATGACGAACTATTCTGGCATGGTGCTAATCAGAGAATGGCCTATAGAAAAGGTGACTGGAAATGGGGTTATGACAGAGGAAATGAGTTTCTATACAATATGAAAAACGACATTGGAGAAACAAAAAATCTTCTGACAGAAGAACCTGAAAGAGTACTCAAAATGAAAGAGCGCTTTGGAGAATGGCTTTCAGAAATGGCAGAACCTGATCAAGGAAGTACTGACTGGCCACTTAAAGGTATCAACAAAAAATAAGAACTTAATTATATTTATCGATTCAAAAATTTATAAAAATGACAACTAAACTCATAATTCCTGCATTAGTACTAGGAACATCAGCTTGTTCTCTGAATTCACAACAAATGGAAGGTCCAAATATCATTATGATACTGATTGACGATCAGGATATGGATGAGACTTCAATATACGGAGCTGATGTTTATACTCCCAATATGGATCGCATAGCATCAGAAGGCATAAAATTTAATCAGGCATTTGTTAGCAGCACCGTTAGCACTCCATCCCGTTATAGTTTTTTAACGGGTCGATATGCTGGAAATTCATATAGCAAATTATATAAAAATGAAGTTGGGAATGATGAGCAGGGCTTCCCGGGCTTTAATATTGCTCTGGAAAACGACAAAATGAACGTGGCAACTGTTCTAAATAAGGCAGGATACACAACTGGTTTTGTTGGAAAATACCATCTCATGTCAAGCTATGATCAGCCTGAAATGTACCAAGGTGAAAATACTTTTATTGAAGGCTATACAGAAGGCAGTGCCAAAGACTCAAAACCCAGTGCAGCTATAACAGAAATATTTAAACATAATGAGGCCTGGTCAAGAGAGTATCTAAAATATATGGGCTTTGATTGGGCAAAAAATATATATGACGGGAATCTTTCGAAGCCATATAATTCACATAATCCGGAATGGACCACAAGTGCTGTACTTGAGTTTCTGGATGAAAACAAGGATAAACCTTTCTTCATTCAGTATTGCCCTACTCTTTTGCATGGGCCCGATAATGAATGGGTGAGATCATATGACTACCCGAATTATACAGGTGCCGGAGAACAAGAAGCTCCTCCTTCAGTAATGATAAAAAGAAAAGAGCTGAAGGAAAAACTTAAAAAATCAGGCTACAATCCTAAAACCGGCCAATGGGGAATTGCCTGGATGGATGCCGCAATTGGAGATATTCTGGACAAATTGGACGAACTGGGAATCGCCGATAACACTCTTGTGATATTTGTACCCGATCATGGTAGCACAACTAAAGCTTCCCTTTTCAACATTAACGGCACCCAGGTTCCCTTGATTATGAGATGGCCCAAAGGAATACCTGCAGGGACAGTGTGTAATGCACTTGTTCAAAATATTGACCTTGCACCAACATATTTTGAGTTAGCAGGCATAAAAACTCCTGATAATTATAATCTGGATGGAAGAAGCCTGGTTCCACTATTAAAAACCGGAGAAACAGAAGAATGGAGGGAAAGTTTATATTTCGAATTAGGAAATGCCAGAGCTGTAATGACAAAAGATTGGAAATATGTTGCTGTCAGATATACAAATGAAGATATTGAAAAAATAAAAAATGCCAGCTATGAAAATCTGCCAAAGTTTATGGCACCATTGAAGCGACTGGGTATAGGAATTCGAGGCGCAGACCATCCCGGATTCTGGGATGAAGATCAACTCTATTATCTTCCTGAAGATTCTTTAGAATACAATAATCTGGCTTATAATCCTGAATACAAGAAACAACTGTCTCAGATGAAGGAATTGTTAAAGGATTACATTGATGAAATTGGAATGCCATTCGGGGAATTTAATAATTCAGGTAACGCCACCCTTCCAGGTCAATTAGACCATGAAAGAAGCATAATAAAACAACTTAAAATTCAGGGTAAGACAGTAATGGTCCCGGAAAATTTAAAAAGAATAAGCCTGTAGAGTACCTATATCACAAAGGAACAACTCTTCATGCTGAAAGTCTGAAATAAACCTACCTGTAATAACATCATTAGGGATATTCCTTCAGGCTGAAGGTCTGACACATTC
>JAGLSB010000657.1 GCA_023135955.1 Bacteroidales bacterium
CAATATTTACCACTGAAGAAATTATGAATAAGGCCGGGATTGTTTTAGACTTTGATAAAGAAAGTGGTCAGCTTGAGGGTGATGAAAAGGAACATTTCAGTGATGAAGCAATTTCCGAGAGCCCGGATGAGAATTTATCCTCATTGGAATACGGCTCATTAAATATTGAAGAACTGAAGAAAATGTTGAGTGAAGCAGTGGCGAATGAAGACTATGAGAAAGCCTCCCTCATTAAAAATGAAATTGACAAGAGAACTAACACTTAAATTCATGCTAAAGAAAGTTTCCTTCCTTTTTATCTTTATATTTATTTTATCAGGTTTATTTTTTAATACTTCAGCTTTAATTGCTCAGGACTCAGCAGAAGCTTCCATTGGATCTGTCGATAGCCTTCCTGAGCAAACTGAAAATGTCAAAGTAGATGTTGAGGATTTATCTATGGATTCAGAGTCTCAGCAAACTCCACATATAGTTCCAAATAAGATACCCTCTGAAATGAGGTATCAATTTAACCTGGTTACTCTATTGAGAGGGATTCTCGGAATATTGGTAATATTATTAATTTCCTATCTCTTCAGTGAAAATCGAAAAGCTATATCATGGAAGATTGTGGGCTTGGGATTGCTCATTCAGATTCTTCTGGCAATTGGAATATTAACTATCCCTATTATGCAAACTTTCTTTGAGTATGGAGGGAAAGCATTTGTTAAGATTCTAGACTTTACTGATGCAGGATCCGAATTTCTTTTCAGTGCACTCGACACACAAAGAATAGAGCAGCCTTTGCAAACCTTTGCATTCACTATTCTGCCAACAATAATCTTTTTCTCTGCGCTAACATCGGTTTTATTTTATTTTGGAATTATTCAAAAAGTAGTTTGGGGTTTGGCTTGGTTTATGACAAAAGTGTTTAGACTTTCTGGTGCAGAGAGCTTGTCTGTTGCCGGAAATATTTTCCTCGGGCAAACAGAATCTCCATTGATGATTAAAGCATACCTTGAGAAGATGAATCGATCCGAAATGCTTTTGGTAATGTCTGGAGGAATGGCCACAATGGCTGGAGGTGTATTGGCTTTGTATATAAACTTTCTTGGTGGTGATGATCCTGTTCAGCAACTTGAATTTGCGAAGCATTTGCTTGCTGCATCTGTGATGGCAGCACCGGGTGTAGTAGTAATTTCCAAAATGCTTGTACCACAAACAGAAGCAGTTAATGCAGAGGTAAAAATTACTCAGGACAAAATAGGGAAAAATGTTCTTGATGCAATCAATAATGGGACATTTGAAGGGCTTAAACTTGCTGTGAATGTTGCTGCGATGTTATTGGTTTTTCTAGCATTTATTGCAATGGCAAATTACCTCTTCAGCAAATTTGGTCAATTTACTACTTTAAACGATTGGGCTGATAATATTTCTAATGGAAGATATGATAGCCTTTCATTGCAATTTTTATTAGGCTACCTGATATCTCCACTTATGTGGCTTATTGGTGTTCCGGCAGCAGATATTTCTTTGGTCGGATCCCTCCTTGGTGAAAAGATTATCATGACTGAACTCGTTGGATACGTTAGTCTTAGGGATATGAAAGCAGCAGGAGCATTTTCCGATCCGAAATCTATTATCATGGCTACCTACATACTATGTGGATTTGCTAATTTTGCTTCAGTTGGTATTCAAATTGGAGGAATTGGGGCTTTGGCGCCTACACAAAGAGTCCTTCTGGCGAAGTACGGAATGAAGTCATTGTTGGCAGGAACTCTGGCTTCTTTATTATCGGCTACTATTGTTGGAATAATATTGTCTTAAAACTCAATGAAGGAAATTGAAGATAATTGTAAAATTATAATATTCTGCCTATAAATCTGATGCTGGTAATCCAACCTTACTTGCAGTAAAGATAAAATCAATGATATTATTGATTTTCTATATTCTGATAATTATTTTGAGTTATTTCAGCCTGATTATTTATTATCTGATTAAATGGTCGCGTTATACCATAGAGGTTGATTCAAACCCTGAGTTTTCAAGACATATTTCATTGTTAATCCCAGTTTATAATGAAAAAGAGAATTTAATTAAACTTCTATGTTCCCTAAAAAATCAAAGCTTAAGTAAGAAGAATTTTGAAGTAATAATAATAGATGATCATTCGAAAAACTCTCTGGAGAATCTACTAAGAATTCCTAATTTAAAGGATTTAAATCTTAGCTTATTACAAAACAAATATGAGCAAGGAAAAAAACACGCTATTAAGACCGGGGTGGAAAGTGCCAAAAATGAATGGATTGTAACTACAGATGCCGATTGTGTTCCACATAATAAGTGGCTGGAATCTATTTATGAAGCTTTCAAGTCAAAAAACCCGAAATTAATTTCAGCACCAGTGGTAATGTCTCATAAAAATTCTTTTTTTCAGAAATTTCAAGCATTTGAGTTCTCCAGTCTGGTAGCTACCGGAGCAGCTTCGATTGCATCGGGTTCCCCAATTATGTGCAATGGCGCAAATCTCGCATTTCAAAAGGATTTGTTTCTTAATGCATTTCCTGAATTAAAACCCGAAGTAAAAACAGGCGATGATATATTTCTTTTGGAGTATGCAAAAAAGCATTTCCCGGCTGATATTATTTTTCTAAAAAACTACGATGCAATTGTAACTACAGTTGCTGAATCGGGACTTTTAGATTTCTTCAGACAAAGAATAAGATGGACCTCTAAATCACTATATTATAAAGATCCTTTGCTGATTTTTGTTTCAAGTCTGGTTTTTCTCCTAAATCTTAATATTTTAATAACCACAGCATTAAGCTTCATAAATCCAGATTTATTGTATTCAGTGATCATACAATATGGAATTAAATCCATTGCTGATTTTCTGTTTCTACGTAATTTTTTTAAATTTCTACGGCTTGAAAAGTTGATGTGGATGTTTCCTATTGTGCAGATAATTTATCCGTATTATATTATTTTGGTTTCTGTTTCAGGAATTATAAAATCATTTTATAATAAGTATGTTAAGGTTTTCAAGAAATAAAAAAAATAAAGTTGTAAGTCGATTCAGACCTAAGACATTCAATTTTCTTACAATTGGGAGCCTTATAGTTATATTAGTTTTTGCATTACTTGCAATTTTCGCGTACTTGATTATTCCCGATAAATCTCCAAATGCCAATACTCAACATTTGGAAATAGCAGCTTTAAAACCAGGAAAAAGAGTTAATTTTTTAAAGGAGAAGAAAGAAAATACGGCTGAAGGTGACCAGTTCTTAAAAGCTCTTTTTGTTGGCAGGAATGAGAATTTTAACTTAATTCCGTATTCAGATTTCTTTTTTAGAGCGGATAGCATTGTGATAAGGGAATATTCAGATTTTGAGTCGGATATGTTTTTTAAAAGCTATCAGATTGCTGAATTGTATTTCGGCATTAAATCAGGTGAGTATACAGTTGATCCTAAGATCAATGAAATATTTATTCATGCTGAAGATGTTCCCAGGCATTATTCCTTTGCAGATATTCAATCGATGATTGAAAGGGAGAACTTAGTTACAAGAAGGTTTATTTTTGGCACGGACAGGTTTGGCAGAGATATGTTTAGCAGGTTAGTATTAGGAACAAGGATTTCTATGGCTGTTGGATTTATTGCTGTTTTCATCTCGCTATTTATTGGAACATTTCTCGGTCTTGTATCCGGGTATTATTCAGGCTTTGTCGATAAACTTATTATGTGGTTTATAAATGTAATCTGGTCTATACCAACATTATTACTTGTTATCGCTCTTACGATGGTACTGGGAAAGGGATTCTGGCAAATATTTATTGCTGTAGGTGTGAGTATGTGGGTTGAAGTTGCAAGAGTTGTAAGAGGACAGGTTAAAAGTATTAGAAAGCTTGAGTATATAGATGCCGCCATTGTTACAGGCTTGAGTAGTTTTCGGATATTATATCGTCATATACTTCCCAACGTAGCCTCGCCCTTAATTATAATTGCTGCCTCTAACTTTGCGTCAGCTATCCTTATTGAAGCCGGACTTAGTTTTCTTGGGATAGGCGTTCAGCCACCGATACCTTCATGGGGTACGATGATTCGGGATCATTATGGTTTTATCATTGTGGATAAAGCTTTTCTTGCTTTTATTCCCGGACTAGCTATAATGATTCTGGTTCTTGCTTTTACTCTCCTGGGTAATGGATTACGTGATAGGCTTGATGCCCGATCTTAATTTAGTCTTCTTTTTTGAAAGATATAATAAGTAAAAATTAATATCAGACTCAGAAAGATCAGGCTCAGAGTGATATTTTGGATTATAGGGATATCGGGAAATAAGGTTTCTCCAATGCTTTCCAGCTCAGCTGGACTTACCTGATCAGCTTCTTGAAGTTTATCTTTAACAATATTAAGAATATCGGGTTCCGGTGTCAGTTTAGATACAAACTTAGTTGGAAAATACCAGCTATTTTCCTTTTCAACAAGGCTTCGGATAATGGGCTCGAACATTACCCGGTAGAATCCAAAGCTTAACACTGCCAAAATCACATTTTTGAATATCAATGCAAATAATACACCAAGCATCAACCAGATGAAGTTTTGAAGAAAACTTGCAAGAAGGATCCATGATCTGTCGAAAATTATCGTGGGCGTAATTTTATAGCTATATATTAATCCCGAGATCATCACAGTAATAAATGTGAGAATTACCACGTAAAAGGAAAAGCTTGCAGCAAGCATTACCTTTTGTATAAATAATTCTTTGCGACTTAAACCAAAAATAGCTTGATGCTTATAGGTTTTATTGCTGAATTCCATACAAGTAAGCATGATAATAAGCAATACTAAAGTCAAATTATAGATTCCACCAATCCAGGTAATAAAATTCCAAACGTGGGGAAACTGGTACAAGGGAAGTACAGAAAGGAATGGGAAATCTATTTTTATCCTGGGAATGGCAAAGAATCCTAAAAAGAAAAATAAAATATGCAGTGGGATCAGAATTTTCACTGGCCCGAAATTTATTGTTTTCGAAAATTCTATACGGAATAATTTTTTCACAAGAAAATATTTAAGTTATCTATTTATTATTGATCCTTGATAATATTTAAAACGAACCTCAACTTTCTTTTACAAGTTTCAGAAACTGACTTTCCAGAGATTTTTTGTGATGAATGATTTTGGATAGTATTATCGATTTATCAAAAAGATAAGCGTTAAGCTCGGTAGCGCTTGAATCATCATTAAGTTCAAGTATGAAACTATCCGGTTCCTGTTTAAGGTTAGCGATAAATTTGCAGGATTTTAAAGCTTCATGCAAAACATTTAGATCCTCACTTGCCACTTCCAAGGTGCTTTTGCCCTTAATTATTGAACCTACACTTCCTTGTTCCAGAAGTTTGCCTTCTTTTAGAATAGCAACATGACTACAAACTTTTTCTACTTCACTTAATATGTGAGAAGCCATTAATATAGTTTTACCTCGCCTGGCTTGTGAAATTATCAGGTCTCTTACCTCTACAATACCTTCCGGATCGAGTCCGTTTGTTGGTTCATCCAAAACCATCACTTCAGGATCTCCTAACATAGCCGCTGAAATTCCTAAACGTTGTTTCATTCCGAGTGATAGGGTTCTGAATTTTGAATGTCTCCGATCGTAAAGTTTTACCAATTTCAATACTCGATCGATATCATTATACTCGAGTTCTTTTATTTGCGATATAATTTTTAGATTTTGAACCAGGCTTAGGTAAGGATAGAAGTGAGGCACTTCAATTAATGACCCAATTTTTTTTCTGCTATTATGATCGGGATAAGAATTAAACCAGTTGAATTCGCCACTATCGGCATCTACAATGCCTGTTGCAATAGAAAGTGTTGTTGTTTTGCCACTTCCATTTGGGCCAAGAATCCCAAATATCTCTCCCGTTTCAACTTTTAGTGAAACATCATTAATGGCAATTGTTGAACCGTAGGATTTACTAAGGTTTTTGGTTTGGAAAACGACATTATTATTCATATAATGGTAATTAATCAGATATTAAAATAACTGATTTTAATTGGAATTGTTATTTCACAGTAGAATTTTAATTGAAAAAAGAATTGATAGATTCATCTTAACCACCAGCACACCACCCCCTACTGACCCATTTCCGACATAAACTTAATTCTGATCAAGCGAATTTCTTCTTCAGTATAATCTTCTTCTCCTAGTTCCTTCAATGCTTCTTCAATGGATTCACTTTCAGCATCCTCTTTAAAATAAAGATATATGTCCTCTTGTTTATCTTCATCAACAACCTGATTGATGTAGTAATCCAGATTAAGTTTGGTTCCTGAATTAATGATAACTTCTATCTCAGTGAGAAGATCCTTAAGTGAAAGCTTCTTTGCATCAGCAATATCATCGAGTGAAATTTGTCTATCGATACTTGAAATGATATATACTTTGAATCCAGACTTATTGACGACCGATTTTACAACCATATCTTGTGGGCGAATAATTTCTTTCTCATCCACATAGATTTTTATTAATTCAATAAATTCTTTTCCATATCTTTTGGCTTTTCCTGCGCCGACTCCAACAATATTATGCAATTCTTCAATATCGATAGGGTACTGAATAGCCATATCTTGTAAAGAAGGATCCTGGAAAATGACAAATGGAGGCAGTTCATTTTTCTTAGCTATTTTTTTTCGAAGGTCTTTCAAAATGCTAAAAAGCTCAGTATCCATAGCGCCACTTCCTGCACCTCCTGATTCAGAATCATCCTTGCGCGCACTGTAATCATGGTCTAATGTGAGAATGTGAGAAACAGGTTTCTGAATAAATTTGTGCCCCAACTCTGTTATTTTCAGTAGTCCATAGCTTTCAATATCCTTTGAAATAAATCTTGCAATTAATGCCTGACGAAGGACAGCATTCCAAAATTTATCATCCTTATCTTTTCCTATGCCAAACATTTCAATTTTATGATGACTATATGCTTTAACAGATGAACTGGCTTGTCCGGATAGAATACTGGCTACATGATCAACTTTAAATTTCTCTTTTATCTCAAGGATAACCTTCAGGGCATTCACCATGTCGTCCTTTCCTTCAAATTGTTCTTTAGGATGCAAACAATTATCACAATTTCCACAATTTTCTTGCATAACTTCCCCGAAATAATTTAGTAATACTTTCGGTCTGCAAACTGCCGATTCGGCATAGGAAACAGTTTCAAGCAATAGTTGCCTTCCTATTTCCTGTTCGGCAACTGGTTTTCCCTGCATAAATTTTTCAAGCTTCTGAATATCTTTATAGCTATAAAAAGCTATACAGCGCCCTTCTCCTCCATCGCGTCCTCCACGACCCGTCTCCTGATAATATGCTTCTAATGATTTTGGAATATCATAATGAATAACAAAGCGGACATCAGGTTTATCAATCCCCATCCCAAATGCAATGGTTGCTACTATTACATCAACGTCCTCCATTAGGAACATATCCTGATTTCTGGAACGAGTTGTAGCATCCATGCCAGCATGATAAGGTAGCGCTTTAATATGGTTAACAACTAGATTTTCAGCTAGTTCCTCAACTTTCTTTCGGCTTAGACAATAAATTATACCTGATTTTCCTTTATTGTTAGCTATATATTTAATAATCTCTTTAGTAGCATTTATTTTAGGCTGTATTTCATAATAAAGGTTCGCCCTCCTGAAGGAATCCTTAAATACCTGAGCCTGAAGCATATCAAGATTTTTCTGAATATCATGCTGAACCTTTGGTGTGGCTGTTGCCGTAAGAGCAATTATTGGTGCATTTCCAATTTTATTAATGATTGGTCTTATTCTTCTATACTCAGGTCTGAAATCATGTCCCCATTCAGAAATACAATGAGCTTCATCAACAGCATAAAAAGTTATTTTGACTTTTTGAAGAAATAAAATATTTTCTTCTTTTGTAAGAGATTCGGGAGCAACATAAAGAAGCTTTGTTGATCCAGATAACACATCTTCCTTTACTTTAGCTATTTGAAGTTTTGTAAGTGAAGAATTAAGAAAATGCGCGATTCCATCATCTGTACTGAAACTTCGCATAGCATCAACCTGATTCTTCATAAGAGCAATCAGAGGGGAAATGATGATAGCAGTCCCCTCCATAATAATAGCAGGTAACTGATAACATAGAGATTTTCCGCCTCCTGTAGGCATTAATATGAAACCATCCTTGCCCGAAAGAACATTTCTGATTATGTTTTCCTGATTTCCTTTGAAACTATCAAATCCAAAGTACTTTTTCAGAAAATGATGTAAATCTATATCACCCTCTAAAGCCATTGTAAAGTATTTCTTATCAATTTATTAAAACTTTATTTCTAAAAGCAGATTTTTTCATTTTTTAAGATTTATAGCTAGAGAAGTGGGTTAATGAATTAAATTTACAATAAAAATCAAAAATAAAAAAACTAAGACAATAAATTAGCAAATAAACCTGTGATTTTTTATTTACTTTTACATTTTTAAAATTATTATTTTTTTTTGTAAAATTATTATTTATGGCAAAGAACGATGAAGAAATGTCTTTTCTTGAGCATCTGGAAGAATTAAGATGGCATATAGTGAAAGCATTTCTAAGTGTCTTTTTTATGGCTATTGTAGCGTTTATTTTTAAAGACTTTATATTCAGTGCAGTAATTCTTGGGCCAAAATCTCCCGAATTTCCAACTAATTTATTTTTGTGCAAAGTCGGGAAATTAGTCGGTGTATTAAAATTATGCATTAATACATTGCCTCTGGAAATTATTTCCATTAAAATGGCTGGTCAGTTTACAATGCATATTATGGTATCTCTTATTGCTGGTTTCGTTGTTTCTTTTCCATATGTTTTTTATCAATTTTGGAGCTTTGTTGTGCCGGCAATGCATACCGGTGAAAAAAAACATTCCCGTGGTGCCGTTTTATATAGTTCATTTTTATTTATTCTCGGAGTACTTTTTGGCTATTATATTATATCTCCTCTTACCGTTCATTTCCTTGGAAGTTATTCCGTTAGCTCGGAAGTAACGAATCAGATAAACCTTATTTCTTATGTTAGTACTTTAGCCTCAGTTGTTCTGGCTTCAGGACTGATATTTGAATTGCCTGTACTCGCTTTTTTTCTGACCAAAGCAGGATTAATCACTCCGGAATTTATGAAGAAATACCGGAAACATTCTCTGGTTGTCATTCTTGCAATGTCTGCAATAATTACCCCTCCTGATGTTTTTAGCCAGGTTCTTGTTGCCGTTCCACTTATTATACTTTATGAAGTTGGTATATTTATTTCAAGGAGAATTATTAGAGCACAGAAAAAGGAAGAAGCTGAGAGGGAAAAGGAATAATAAAAGGGAGAGGATACCGTTAAAAATGAATTAATATTATTTTTTCAATGAAGCTATACACAAAAAATCTGGTTAAGAAGTACAGTTCACGAACTGTAGTGAAAGATGTCTCCATTGAATTGGAAAGAGGAGAGATAGTTGGTTTGCTTGGCCCAAATGGTGCCGGGAAAACTACTTCTTTCTATATGATTGTTGGATTGATTACTCCAAATGAGGGAAGAATATTTTTGGGAGACCAGGATATAACCAGCGAACCTGTATATAGAAGAGCCCGGATGGGAATTGGATATCTTGCACAGGAAGCTTCTGTTTTTAGAAAATTAAGCGTAGAGGACAATGTAAAGGCAATTCTCGAAATGTCCGATATGTCAAAGGAAGAACAAAAAAACCGACTTGAATCTCTGCTTGAGGAATTCGGACTGAATAAGATTAGAAAAAGTTATGGAATTCAGCTTAGTGGAGGAGAAAGAAGAAGGACTGAGATTGCCCGTGCTTTGGCTTTGAATCCTCAATTCATTTTGCTGGATGAGCCTTTTGCAGGTGTTGATCCTATAGCGGTTGAGGATATTCAATTCATAGTAACGAAATTAAAGGAAAAAAATATCGGTATTCTTATAACCGACCATAATGTTCATGAAACATTATCTATTACCGATAGGGCATACCTTTTGTTTGAAGGCTCCATATTGAAGGCAGGCACAGGTAAGGATCTAGCAGAAGATGAACAAGTTAGAAAGCTTTACCTAGGTGAGAATTTCGAGCTTAGATGATCGATTTTTCCCACAAATATTTAATTCATCATTATATTTGATTTGATTTAGAAAAAAATCCTAACTTTGCCAAAATTTTGCGGATGTGGCGGAATTGGTAGACGCGCTAGACTTAGGATCTAGTGCCGCAAGGCGTGGGGGTTCGAGTCCCTTCATCCGCACAAAGCTTAAAACCGCTGTCAATAAGTGATATAACCACTTATTGAACGGCGGTTTTCAAACTTATAACAGTATTAAATAACTCAATAATGAACATTACAAAAGAATTAGTAGATGATCTGAATGCAGTAGTGACTGTAAAAATTGAAGAAGTGGATTATCAGGATAAAGTTGATAAAGTCCTTAATGATTATAGAAAAACGGCAAGCATTAAGGGATTTCGTCCAGGAAAAGTTCCCGCCGGAATGATTAAGAAAATGTACTATAAGCCTGTTCTTATTGAGGAAATTAATAAGCTGGTTTCTGAAAATCTGATGAATTTCATACGTAATGAGAAAATACAAATCTTAGGCGAGCCAATGCCTAATGAAGATGATGCGAATATTCCAGATTTTGATAAAGATAAAGAATACAGCTTCAAGTTTGATTTAGGAATATCTCCGGAGTTTAATTCTGACGTAACAGAAAAAGATAAGATTCTCTTCTATACCATTAAAGTTGACGATAAGGTAGTTGAGGAGTCGGTTAATGAGGTTGCTAAGAAATTTGGGGAGCTAAAACCTGTTGAGAAAGCTTCTAACGACGAATTAATAAAAGGAAATTTGAAGGAGGATATAGAGGATGGAGTAATTGTTGAAGAGGCTAGTATGTCACTCGATATGATGAAAGATGAGAAACAGAAGAAACTGTTTGCAGGTAAAAAAGTTGGAGATAAAGTGATTTTTGACATAAAAAAGTCCTTTCCAAACGATACTGAATTAGCAGCTATGTTAAAAATTGAAAAAGATCAGGTGCAAGATGTTTCTGATAATTTTGAGATCGAAATAATGGAAGTGCTTAAATTTGAAAAGCATGAAGTTAATCAGGAGTTATTTGACAAAGTTTATGGTGTGGGTATCGTAAAATCTGAGGAAGAGTTTAAAGCCAAAGTGATCGAAGAACTGAAAATGAATTATGAGCGAGAATCAAATTATAAATTTGCTATCGATGCTAAAGACTATATAATTAAGAAAGCAAACATTGAACTTCCTGTAGAATTCTTGAAAAGATGGATAGTTGCTGCAAATGAAAAAATGTCTGCCGAAAGTATTGATGAAGATTTTAAAAATTATGAGGATGAGTTCCGCTGGCAGTTGGTGAAAAATAAATTAGTAGCGGCACATGAAATAAGCGTTAGCGAAGAAGAGCTTTTTGAGTATGCTTTTATTTTATCGAAGAATCAGTTCCTCCAGTACGGTTTAACCAATATTCCAGATGAGCATATTGAAAATTATGCCAAAGAGCAATTAGAAAAACCGGAAGAAGCAAGACGATTACGTGAGCAAAAATTCGATGATAAAATAATTGCCTTTATAAAGGAAAAAGTTAAGCTGGATAAGAAAAATATTACAATGGATAAGTTCCGCAAACTTTTTGAAGCTGATAAGTAAAAATTTCGTAATTTAAAGAACTTAATAATCTTACAGGATTTATTTTTTTTACTCAATAAAATAAGAATATGAATCAAGATGAATTCAGAAAATATGCGACTAAGCATAAAGGTATAAGTTCCTTAAATCTAGATAAATACCTTTCTGTTTACGGGAATTATATATCCCCCACAATTATTGAAGAACGCCAGTTGAATATTGCGTCTATGGATGTTTTCTCCAGGTTAATGATGGATAGAATTATCTTCCTTGGGACTCCAATCGACGATTATGTTGCTAATATTATTCAGGCTCAATTGTTATTTCTTGAATCTTCAGACCCATCAAAAGATATTCAGATATATTTTAATACACCTGGTGGTGGAGTGCATGCGGGTTTGGGAATATATGATACGATGCAATATATTACATCGGATATTGCTACTATTTGTACGGGAATGGCTGCCTCAATGGGCGCTGTTTTGCTTTCTGCCGGTGCTCCGGGTAAAAGATCAGCATTGTCACATTCAAGGGTAATGATACATCAGCCTATGGGGGGTACACAAGGACAGGCTTCCGACATTGAAATTACTACCAGAGAGATTGTTAAACTCAAAAAGGAATTATACGAAATTATTGCAAAACATTCTGGTAAAAACCTGAAACAGGTTGAAAAAGATGGAGACAGAGATTTTTGGATGACTTCTGAAGAAGCAAAAACTTACGGTATGATTGATGAAATATTGTTACGCAATAGCAAAAAATAAAAGATCATGGACAGGTGCTCATTTTGCGGTAGGGAAAAAAAGGATACCAACCTGTTAATCGCAGGTATTTCCGGACATATTTGCGATCGTTGTATTGAGCAGGCATACAGTATTGTACAGGAAGAACTTGGAAAAAAAGGTGACTTTGATGTAAGTCAGCTCCGTCTTCTGAAACCCAGAGAAATCAAAGAATTTTTAGATGAATATGTAATTGGCCAGGATGAGGCCAAGAAATACATTTCTGTTGCTGTATATAATCATTATAAAAGGCTTTTGCAGCCTTCCAGAGAGACCGATGAGGTTGAAATAGAGAAATCAAATATTGTTCTTGTTGGTGAAACCGGAACTGGAAAAACTCTTCT
This sequence comes from Bacteroidales bacterium, assembly GCA_023135955.1. Taxonomy (GTDB): domain Bacteria; phylum Bacteroidota; class Bacteroidia; order Bacteroidales; genus JAGLSB01. Next base: position 12,819 of record JAGLSB010000657.1, read on the forward strand.
GGCCCGGACAATTGCCAAAATGTTACATGTACCTTTTACTATCGTTGATGCTACTGTTCTAACAGAGGCCGGTTATGTCGGCGAAGATATTGAGAGTATTCTAACGCGTTTGCTTCAGGTGGCAGATTATAATGTGGAGGCCGCAGAAAAAGGAATCGTATTTATTGATGAAATCGACAAAATTGCAAGGAAAGGTGATAATCCTTCTATTACTCGAGATGTTTCCGGAGAAGGTGTTCAACAGGGCTTGCTTAAATTACTCGAAGGAGCTATTGTTAATGTTCCTCCTCAAGGTGGAAGAAAGCACCCCGATCAGAAAATGATCCCGGTTGATACCAAAAACATTCTCTTTATTTGTGGTGGAGCTTTTGATGGAATTGATAAGAAAATAGCCAATCGCTTAAATACTAAGACGATGGGGTACAGAGCATCCAAAGCTCAGGATAAAATTGACAGAGAAAATCTATTGCAATATATTGCCCCAATGGATCTGAAAGCTTTTGGGCTCATACCTGAAATAATAGGCCGCTTACCTATTCTTACATACATGAATCCTTTGGAAGAAGAAGCTCTTAGAAGGATTCTTACGGAGCCTAAGAATGCCATTGTTAAGCAATATCAAAAGTTATTCAAGATTGATGGCATTGAGCTTGAGTGGGAGGAGAAAGCACTGAATTATGTTGTTGAAAAAGCCATTGAATTTAAGCTTGGTGCTCGTGGACTAAGATCCATATGTGAAGCTATTATGATGGATGCAATGTTCGAAATGCCTTCAACAGATACCAAAGAGATTATGATTTCGGAAGAATATGCCCGCCAGAGACTGGAAAAAACAAATCTGAAACGTCTGAAGGCAGCATAGGTGGGAATTCCAATTTCCATTATCATCCACCTGTTTAAATCTAAGCTTTAATCCCATAGTTATTAGTTTAGCTATTTATTTTTCTCCAAATTGAATTAAAAATTCTAACTTGGTACCTTTGAAAGTTAATTAAAAGAAATAATGCTTCAATTTCAAAAAGAATTACTTGAAAAAGTACTCTCAAGTCAGGAGTTTTCAGGATCTGAAAAGTATCAGAAGCTTTTAAGATATCTTGTTGAATCTACGATTGAGGGAAATATTCCTAAGGAAATTACTATTGCATTTGAAGTATTTGAAATTGATGTCAAATCAGATTCTGCCTCTGAATCAAATATTCGTGTTTACATACATAATCTGAGAAAAAAACTTGATAGTTATTATGCAAATGAAGGCAAAGAGGATAAGATCAAGATTATTATTCCAAAAGGTAGGTACAAAGTTGAATTTCAAAAAGTAAAAGAGAAGAAAAACGTAATCAAAAAACGAACTATACTTATTGGGATCACTATACTTCTGATAATTATAGCATCAAACATTATTTATCTTAAATATTTTACTAATACTACTACTATTATAAATAGTAATTATTCAAATCATATTTGGAAAAATATCCTGGATAATGAGCGGCCGGTGTTAATTGTCATAGGTGATTATTATCTGATGAAAGATAATACTTATCCTGACAGGTATCGTTCTATAAGAGATTCAAGAATTAATTCACATTTTGATATGGATACTTTTTTAATGGAGAACCCAGATAAAAAAGATAATATATGCGACTCAAAACTAACCTCTCTTGGAAAATTTTCCCCTATTGCTATTCGTTTTATTTCCAGGATGTTTTATAATTCCGGGAAGGATTTCAAAATTATCCTGGCCTCCGACTTTAATTGGCAGGATTTATCAGGAAACAATATCATTTATATTGGATCCTTTAAATCTCTTGGTATGCTAAAGGGCCTATTGAAAAGATCAAATTTTGAATTTTTTATTTATCCTAATGAGCTTCAGTTTTATAATATTGTTTCGGACTCCCTTCATCATTACTATTCTTCGGTTTCTTCGGTCGATAATGCTTATGAATCTGATTACTCAGTCATAACAAAAATTGCTGCCACAGACGATGATAGTCAGATGTTATTTTTCATTAGCTCAAGAGATATTGGGTTAATTTCAACGATTGAAAAACTAACTAATCTTGAAACTTTGACAGAGTTTGAAAATAAATATTTTAAGAAGCCTGTAAGTACTAATTACTTCGAAGCTTGCTTTATGACACAGGGATTACACAGAAATACAGTTAAAATCGATTTATTGCAAATAAACTATTTGGATAATCCCTCCCCTTTTGAAATTCCGGAACAGTAATCTCCTTAAACTTTCTAAAAAGCTGATCTACAAGCTATCTGAATCCTGAAAATTTGGGCTATATTTTCTTATTTGACAATCATTATTTCTTATTTGCCCTATTCGGTGTTGATTATAATCATCTCGTATTAAGAGTATTACAAAAAAGCCTTACATGTATATAACATGTTATAACTTGATTTTAATTGATTTAGTTGTTAATTTTATTTAGATCATTTATTCATAAGTTTCAAAAAGATGAAGAAAAATTTATTTGTCATATTATTTATTTCATTTAGTTCTCTATTAGTTGCTCAAAGCGGCTCCATATCTGGAACAGTAAAAGATGCTAATTCAGGAGAGTGGTTACCCGGTGCTTCAATAAGAGTAAGTGGTACGACAATTGGTACTATAACCGATTTAAATGGAAATTTTGATTTGCTTGGAATCCCGGAAGGAAATCAAAAAATTGAATTTTATTTCCTGGGTTTCGCATTGGAAACAAGAGAAATTTTAATTAAAAAGAATGAATCTCCAT
>JAGLSB010000658.1 GCA_023135955.1 Bacteroidales bacterium
TCACAAAACTCATAATGAAGTTGAAATGGTATTGCTGGTGCCTTAAATTTATCCCAATGCTCACGTAAAGTTTTGTATTTGATACTATCTGGCAAACCTTCAGGAAAATCCGGATAAAAACTATAATGTTGAAGAAGATTTATAAGTTGTTTTGCAATAAAACTGATCTGTTTATCTGTAAGCAGCTTTGGAGGTGGAAGATGCTCCATACTGATTTTGGTAAACTCCCCCACAGGGATACCGTCATCACCAAAAAAGCTTTCTTCAAATTTAATCATAGTTTCCTCGTCAAATTCAAATTCATCACTACTATTATAAGGAGGATTAGACTTAAGTAGCTTATCGATGTCTTCGCCGAATTGTTCAATGTATCTTTGCATAATCCTGATATTGTATTAAGGTTAAAAAATATATTCTGAAAAAGAAAAATACCAATCTCCTATCCCTTAATGTAAAAAACCTTAAAAAAACGTTTAGTGATAATGAAATTTATTAGTACTTATATTTGCGATTTTTGTTAAATTATCATTCTAACTAAACTTAATGACTTGTATTAGTGCTTGTCACACAAAGAGGCGAAAGGATTATTAAAGAAATTTTAAATCGATAAATCCTGAATAGATTATTCTCTTTTGATTCCATTTTCTCTGACTTATGCAGAAATTACACTTTGTCAATCTGAGAAAAAATAAATAACTTTAAGCTGTTGAGAGATTAAACAAAATATATGCCCATAAAAATATTATCAACAGCAGATTTGCATCTCGGAAAAAGCTCATCAGGCATTCCCCCTAATGCTGAAGAAAAATCCACAAAATATACATGGAATCGCATAGTAGATTATTCCATCGAAAATAATATTGACATACTGCTACTGGCAGGCGATATTGTTGATAGGGATAATAGGTATTATGAAGCAATAGGTCAACTCCAGGCAGGTTTTAAGAAATTAAAAGATGCAGATATACCCGTATATGTGGTTGCAGGAAACCATGATTTTGATGTACTCCCGGAAATAATAAAATCAAGAGAATTCGATAATATTGAGTTATTGGGTTTCAATGGTAAATGGGAATTAAAAAGATTCTCAAAAAATGGTAAGGATATTCAGTTTATTGGTTGGTCATTTCCAAATCAATATGTAAGGGAAGATCCTCTCTTGAGTTTCAAAATAGATAATATTGATCCAAATATTCCAGTCATTGGTTTATTGCACGGAGAAGCAGGTAGTAGAGAAAGCAAATATGCCCCGATCGATATAAACAGCTTAATAAACAAACCCATTTTGGCATGGATTTTAGGCCATATACATAAACCAGAGGAATTAAACGAGAATGCTCCTTTTGTTTGGTACCCTGGCTCACCACACGCTTTAAGTGCAAAGGAAACAGGCATTCATGGCCCCTTACTATTAACCGTGAACGATTCTGAAATAAAAGCTGTTACAATTCCATTATCACCAATACGTTATAAAACTGTAAAAGTAGATATCACAGATTCAGAAGATGAATACAGCTTACGAGATACGATTATATCGGCTATATTTATTGATGCTAATGGTATTCTTGAGGAACTCGAAAATGTAGCTTATCTGGTTTACGACATATCCTTAATTGGTGAACATAAAAATATAAGGGCAATCGATTCCTGGTCAATACCAATTATTGGAGAATTTGACCTGGAAATGGAATCAGGAACTAAAGTCTCTGTTAGAAAAGTATTGAGTAATATTTCGCCTACTATTGGAAACCTCAAAGAACTAGCAAAGGAACCATCTCCTGCCGGGATACTGGCCGAGTCGATCCTTGCAATCCAAAATGGAAATAGTACAGATTTTCTGGAGGAATTATTAACCAAATTGAAGCAAAAAACAGGTGAAATTAATAACTCAGGAACTTATCAGGCTTTACGGAAAAATGAGAAACTAATTGAAATGACAAACGAATCAGCGAGTGAAAAAGTTATAAAGGAATGTAAACGTTTGCTAGGAGAATTGATATCACAGCGAGAAGAATAATTTCAGGAAAAATGCAAAAGCTAGCACTCATATTAAAAGAATTATCTATTCAAAAAATATCCGGATTTCCTGAAGGAATGAAATCATATAAGGATTTTGCGAGTAATATCAACATTATTGCGGGTCCTAATGCTTCAGGAAAAAGCTCAACAGCACGGATAATTAAAAAACTGATCTGGCCTGATAATACTAATGGAATCTTTGCTGAAAGTTCTGCTAAAATTGAGAATGAAAACTGGGATG
>JAGLSB010000659.1 GCA_023135955.1 Bacteroidales bacterium
TGAAAGAGAACGAGCTCAATCCTTTAAACTGGATTGACTAAGAAAGTTTAAAGATGAAAAAGAAGTAGAAAAATACATCAACAAACACATTTCAAATTCATCAATCAGAACTAAAGAGATAGAAAAAGCATTTAAAAACAAAAACTTTGAAAGAGTTATAAAGCTTTCGAAGGAAGGGATTAAATGTGATGAAAAAGATAAACCTGGTTTAGTTAAAGTTTGGTACAATTGGTTGCTAAAAGTTGCTCAAGCTGAAAGAGACATAGATAAAGTTATTAAGTATTCACGATTTTTATTTATTGATAATTTTCATCCTGAACAAGATTATTATCAAATTCTAAAGGATAATATTGAAGATAAAGATTGGCATCCATTTTTAGAAGAAATAATAAAAGAAATAACACCGAAGAATAGGTGGACTTATACGGAGTTAATTCGAAAAATCTACATCAATGAAAAATGGTGGGATAGGTTGTTTAAGATGTTAAAACAAAACCTTTTGCTAGAGAATATTCAACAGAATGAGCAGTATTTAGCAAAAGATTTTTCATCTGAATTAGTTAAATTGTATAGTGAACGAATTACGAACTATGTTGAAAAATATGTTGGCAGGAATCATTACCAAACTGCTTGCAGATATTTGCGAAGAATGAAAAAACTCGGAGGAAATGAACAGGTAAATGATTTGTTAGAATTGTTTAGAAAGCAATATCCACAACGTAGAGCATTAATGGACGAATTAAAACAAGTATAGTGCCAACCCTAAAAGCCATACACATTGTCAAGTCGCACAAAAAGCCAACGCCAAAACCAAAACTTGCCAAAGAGTATGCCTTTTGCCAACGCTTTTTTTTGCCGACACTAAAAACTATTTTTTTCGGGAACAGCAGTACTTCGATTGAACGGAATTTAGATTGTATAAAATTGATAATTAACTGATAATAAATGAACACCAGCAGCTAATAGCCAATATAAGTAAGCTGGGAGTAAGCTGTTTACAAAACTTTTGTACATTTAATCAAAATACTAGCGGTTTGACAGGAAAGTGGCTCGGAAATCCCAGCCTACTCATATTGGCAACACGTTAGGTACTGTAAGAATTGTATTCGATACAAGTTATCTATTATTAGTAAAGTATTTTTTGATACATCAATAGCTGCAAAAGAAGGAGAGTATTATTTACTTTTTTTACTAATGAAGGAGAAGTAAAACTAGATCTAAGAAAGCAAATGCGTAGATTTACAATATGCTGGATCGATATTAATAATGCTGAATGGATTGGAGAGGAGAGAATTAAAGCGGGTAGTTTGATTAATTTAAAAACCAGAAGTAATAATGGATGCTTTGCTGTTAAATATTAAATAGGGAGTTTAGAGATTTTGATATTATCAGATAATTAGAATGAAAAACAAAAATTGGAAATTTAAATTGGGATTATTACTGGTTTTAACGTCAATATTATTTTTTGGCTTTTTACTTGTAATTCCTTTTCTAAATATTGAGAAGAAAGCTAAGGTATTAGTCACAACAATAACACTTATTACTGCAGAAGTTCTGTTTTATTCCGGCGGATTCTTGTTAGGGAAGGAACTCTTTAATAAGTACAAATCGTATTTCAATCCAAAGAATTGGTTTAAAAAGGAAATAGAAAAAGAGTAAACAGATTTTATTTTTACTCTTTCTTTCGTGACTATTTAGTTTTAACAAAGCGTATAACTCCAATCTAATTATGGTTTGCCATATTTAAAAAAAGGATTAAATTTGCTGCCTGTCGGGGCATTAGCTCAGTTGGCTAGAGTGCCTGACTGGCAGTCAGGAGGTCACCGGTTC
>JAGLSB010000066.1 GCA_023135955.1 Bacteroidales bacterium
ATACCTTTAAAATTTGCTTGGTTGACAGAAAAATTGAACAAATCAATTATAGTGCAATACCATATGAGATAATAGAAGTAGAAAGCATTGCCATAGCAGTATTCAATGAAATGTTTAAACGCTACTCTATAACAGAACTAAATACGGCAGTTAAACCCTATTTTTTTCAGTATTTCTTTAAAACCCAATCTTCATTTGAGAACTTTATCTATCTCGACCCCGACATTCTGGTTTACAGAGCTTTTACTGAACTTGAAGAAAAACTAACTACCAACGAAATAGTCATTACTCCGCATTTTACTACTCCAATAAACGATGATAAAAATCAGGCTGAAAATAACTTTTTAAATTCGGGACTTTATAATTTGGGCTTTATTGCCTTAAGAAAAGGTATCGAATCGGAGAAATTAGTTAATTGGTGGGCAAATCGCTTACAAACTAAAGCATATGTCGATTTCACTAACGGGATATTTACCGATCAATTATGGATTAACTTTGCGCCCTTGTTTTTCAAAAAAGTACATATACTCAAGCATCCAGGTTATAATATGGCAAATTGGAATATGCATGAAAGATTGTTGGTGCCTGAAAAACAAGTAATCTTTAATCAACTGAAATTCTCTTTGATTTTCTTTCATTTTAGTGGGTATAATCCACAAAAGCCAGATATTCTTTCAAAATATCAGAATCGATTTAGTTTAATCGAAAGAAAAGATGTTTACCAACTTTTTAAAAATTATGCGAAAGAATTAATTGATAATGGATATTGTATTTATTCAAATTACCCTTGTTACTATGCTGAAAAGAAGAAAAGGATGGATCTTGAAAAAGATATATCCTTTAAGAAAAGTATTCCATATTATAAAAGAATATTCAGGGGAATAGTTCTAAGATTTATTAAAATATTTAAAATAAATGTTAATTATTATACCCAATAAGTTTTTGATAAAGTTTTACATAAGAAAAACTGTTGAATGAAAATTCTTTATGATTATCAAATATTTGAGCATCAAAGCTTTGGTGGGATTTCGAGATATTTTTCTGAAATAATAGATCATTTGCCCAGTAATATAAAAACAGATATAGCAATAAAATTTTCCGATAATGTTTATTTAAAAAAAACAAAATTGGTTTCTGAAATAAAAAAATTGTATGATCCAAGAGTTGATTTTTTAAAAGGAATTGAATTTAAAGGAAAAGGAAGGTTGTTTAATATTGTTAAAAAATATAATCCTCAAAAATATAGAGAAGCAAATTTTTTAAATCAAAAATATACAATTGAAAGTTTGAGACAGCAAATCTTTGATGTATTTCACCCGACTTATTATGATAATTATTTTTTAAAATATCTCGGAAATAAGCCCTTTGTATTAACGGTTCATGACATGAACCATGAGTTATTCCCTGAGTTTTATGCTAGCCAGATAGAATTGGATTTTGTGAAAACAAAAGCATTACTTATGGAAAAGGCGGCACATTTAATAGCGGTTTCAGAAAATACGAAAAAAGATATTATTGAAATATTGGGAATTAATAAAGAAAAGATTTCTGTCATATACCATGCTGTATCTTTGCCCAATACTGTCGATATTAAGAAAATTCAATTGCCGGATAAATATTTGTTATACGTAGGAGACAGAGCAGCAGAGTACAAAAACTTTAAATTTATGATCAGGGCTTTGACTCCAATTTTAAATGAAGATAGCGAATTAAAAATTATTTGCACTGGAAAGGAATTTGATTATAAAGAAATAAACCTTTTTAAATCTTTGGGTGTTGTGAATCAATTAATAAGCATATTTGTTGATGATCACAACTTAAATCATTTATACAATTGTGCCCTTGCTTTTATTTTTCCTAGCTATTACGAAGGGTTTGGGTTACCTATTTTGGAAGCATTCAAAAATGAATGCCCTGTGTTGTTGTCAAGTTCAAGTTGTTTCCCTGAAATAGCGGGTGATGCAGCTATTTTTTTTGAAGCGAAAAGTATGCAAAGTATTAGAAAAATAGTAAGAAGTATTGATGAAAATGAAGGACTAAGAAAAGAACTAATTAAAAAAGGAAATAAACGTCTTCAACATTTCTCTTGGGAGAAAGCGGCCAATCAAACTGCCGAAATATATCAAAAGGTATTAAAAAGTGAATAGTAAGCTTTCTATAATTACGATTAATCTAAACAATAAAATTGGCTTAGAAAAAACAATAAAAAGCGTAATAACCCAGACATTCAATGAAATTGAATACATCATAATAGATGGCGGGTCGAATGATGGTTCTATCGAGATAATCAGGAATTACAATGTTAAAAATAAGTTTATATGGCTAAGTGAACCCGACAGAGGTATTTTCCATGCCATGAACAAAGGTATTAAAATGGCCTCTGGAGAATACCTTTTGTTTTTAAACAGTGGTGATACGCTGGTTGATAATAGTGTACTGGAAAAAGTTTTGAGACTTAATATTTGTGAAGATTATGTGTTTGGAAATTTTAATATTGAAAAAAAAGGAAAAGTAATTTATAAGGATGTTTGTCTTGAATATGAAGAGCCATCTTTGTATAATTTAATTGATGGATCATTACCGCATCAAGCCAGTTTTATAAAAAAGAAATTGTTTACAAAATATGGTTTATATGATGAGAATTTGAAATATTCTGGTGATTGGGAATTTTGTATAAGGACTATTATATTAAATAATTGTAGTATTAAACATATTCAAATAACTACAACGAATTATGATATAGAAGGAATAAGTTCGGTATATTTTAACTTAGCGAAGGAAGAAAAAATACAAATCTTAGATAGGTTTTTTCCTAAAAGATTAATAACTGATTTCTTAGATATTTTAGAAATTAAAAATGAATATAATAAGATTTCTTGGTATAGACAACATCCTATTTTCTACTATTTTTTTAATCTGATGTATAAAATAGGAAAAAAAATTGTCATTAAACAAATATGAATTTAATTCCTACTTCCTGTTATAACTGCAATATTTTGGATTCAGAATATTATGATGATGAAAATGGTTATACCTATGTAAAATGTGTAAAATGTGGTCTTGTATATTTGAATCCACGTCCGGCCAATGAAGAAATATCTGCAGCAAATGAAAGTGGATTACATAAAGGTGAGAACGAAATTAATATTACCGGTTTTTACAGTGAAAAAAAAGTAAATAGATATTTAAAAATTTTAAGTCATTTCTATAATAAAAATGAACTGGCATCAAAAATGAACTGGTTGGATATTGGATGTGGCTTTGGTGAATTTATGGAATCAATAGTGGCTTATAGCAATTCAAATCTTGAGGTCAATGGATCTGAACCAAATATGCAAAAAGTAGACTCCTGCAAGAAAAGAAAATTACATGTTGATTTTATTGATTTGTACGCACACTATAAAACCTATAATTTTGTTTCTTTACTTAATGTATATTCTCATATTCCAAATCCAAAGGAATTTTTAAAGAAAATAAAAGAATTATTAAAACCAGGGGGGGAATTGTTTATTGAAACAGGTCATTCCTCTCATCTTCCTGCAAAATATCATCATAAACCCTATTACGCACCTGATCATTTAAGTTTTGCAAATCAAGTAATTGTGGAAGAAATATTAAAAAGAATAGGCTTTAACATTATCAAAACAAAAATATATAGACATCAACAGTTTATTTCAATAGATTCCATTAAATCTTTTATATATTATTGTTACAAATTTTTTATTAAAAGAGATTTGTCGATTGCAGAAATCTTTCCAAAATTTCCAAAAAGAGATATGTATATCAGGGCTAAATTAGTAGATGATCCAAAAGAATGATTTTAAAGAACCCAGTTATTGTAGTCGTTGCTTTCAATAGGCCAAATTCACTATCAAGATTGTTAGAGAATTTAAATACTGCCAATTATTCACAGTATACAAATGTTGATGTGATTATTAGCATAGATGGTGGGGCAAATACGAATGTTTTAAAAATTGCTGAAGAATTTCAATGGAATTTCGGAACAAAGGAAATTATATATTGTAAAACCAATATTGGTTTAAAAAAACATATATTACAATGTGGTGATTTAACCCGGAAATTTGATTCTATTATTCTGCTAGAGGATGATTTGGTGGTATCTCCTGAATTTTATAATTATGTTACCAGCGCACTTGAGTTCTATAAAAATGAGGATTATGTTGCAGGAATCGCCCTATATTCGTATCAATATGCAGAAACTTCATTTCTCCCCTTTCAACCTATAAAGGATGGATTTGACAACTATTTTATGCAAGTGCCTTGTTCATGGGGACAGGCTTGGACCCAAAAACAATGGAATAAATTTAGAGATGTTGATGAAAAAGAATTAGAAATTAATGAAAACGATAGAATTCCTGTAGTTGTAAAAGAATGGTCACAGAATTCATGGAAAAAAATCTTTTTCAAATATTTAGTGTTATCCTCGAGATTTTTTGTATATCCTTACGATTCATTCTCGAGTAATTATGCTGATACTGGAACAAATGCCAGTGAAAATAATAATTTCTATCAGGTACGGTTAGTACATTCCATAAATCGCGATTTTAATTTTTCGACTATCAACCAAACCATATCTTTATATGATCAATATTTTGAATTTATTATTACTTCAAAAACAAAGCATCTGTTTCCTGATGGGTTTGATGAAAAAACAATAATTGATACTTTTGGTACGAAGCAACTGGAAATTTTCAAAGGTAAAAAAGTACTATCCACGAAACCTTGCAATAATCCGGAAATAAGTTTCAGTACTTCATTATTACCCATAATAAATAATGTTATATATAAAGTTCAGGATGGAATATTGAGTTTTTCGAATAAAAATGATTTTAATGAACAAAATGATACACAGAAATACAAACTAGCTAAAAGTATTTCCGGTATAGGATTTATTCACGGAATTAATTTTCAAAGAAATCACTTTTATTATAAAATAGGCTATTACCTTTTTTTTCCTGCAAGTTTTTTAAATAGGTTACTAAGGAAGTTTGTAAAAAATTTCAAACGGAAAAGAAAAAGAATTTTAAGATAGAATCCTTTATATATAATATAAGTGTAAATAAATACTTAACTGAAACTTATTCTATTGAAATCAATACTTCAGATAATGGATTATGCAGCTCCTTATAGGGGCAACTTTATATCTGCAATTGAAACCATTGAAAATAATTATAAAAATGGAAATATCATATATCTGTTTCCTGAAGGCGCTAGTAAATTTTCATGGTGCAAGGAAATGATAAAAATTGGGAAAAGAATATATTTTATTCATCCTTCATTTTATTCCAGGAAAGTTAAATATTTCAATATTAATGCTTTGCTAACCATAATAAGAAAAGAAGAAATAAAAGTAGTTCACACCCATTTCATGGAATACAACTATACTCTTTTTTTATTGAAAATGATTTTTTTCCGAAATTTATATTTTATTGCTAATTTTCATAATCACTATTTACCCGGAGGAAAGCTTAAATATTTTAAAAACTGGATAGTTAAAATGACCTTGGACTTCTATATAGGTGATAGTAAATCTGTGAGTCAAAGTCTTTATCAACAGGGAGTAAAAAAAAGTAAAGTCGTTACAATTAATAATTCAATTAATTTTAACCGTTTAAAAGAATACAATAATTTATCTATTACATCAGCAACTAGCAATCAATCTGCATTAATGTTTGGCTATCCATGGTTTCGTAAAGGAGTTGATGTTGTGGCCAAAGCACTTTTTCAAATTAATCAGCATAGAACTACTAAAATTACCTTGGCTATTGCACAGGCAGGCGGAGTAGAAGAGACAAAAAAAGCAATTTACAATCTATTTGACTGTATGCCTGAATGGGTGAACTTTATTCCGCCTCGTGAAGACCTTGCAAGTTATTATAATGCAGCGTCTATATTTATTTCTGCTGGAAGAGAAGAGGGGTTAAGTTATTCGCCGTTGGAAGCAGCTTATTGTGATTGCTTACTGATATGTAGCAATATTAATGGGAATCCGCTAGACATTCCCAACATGCCAATATATGATGTTGAGGATCCAGTTACTCTAAGCGGTCATATTCAATTACTTTTGAGTATGGAGCAAGCGAAAAAAGAAAAAGTATTAGAAGCACAGAGGAATTATGTAGTAAAAAATTATAATATTAATTCCTGGGTTGAACAGATTATCAAATGTTATTAGAATTAAGAATATGGTATATACCTATTTATCGGGTCGTTTAGGAAACAATTTATTTCAAATTGCTACAGGGGCTGCCTTAGCCATAAAAAATAATTCGGAAATGATTGCCTGTATAAGCGAAACTTGGTGTGCTGAGCCAGACAATTGTTATTTAGAACAGTATTTAGAACCATTCAAACACAATGTTTTCAGAAATATAAAATTTATTAACGGTTTTCCTGAAGGAGCTATTAAGTTTAATCAAGTAGAAGAAGTTGAGCAAATTCCGTATTATGATAACATATTTTTACACGGACTTTGGCAAAGTGAGAATTATTTTGTGAAACAGAAGGAATATTTACAGGAATTATTTTCAATAGATAAAAAAACAAAGAATTTTATAACAAATAAATATCCATTTTTATTTGAACAAGAAATAATATCAATAGTAATTAGGAGAGGTGATTATTGTAAACAGCCACAATATCATCCTACCTGTTCAATGAAATATTATAGAAATGCTGTAAAGTATTTTGGAAATGATAAAAGTTATCTCATTGTAAGTGATGATATTGAGTGGTGTAAGGCTAAATTTAAGGGTGAAAACTTTTATTTTTCAGGTCATGAAAGTCCGGTTATCGATTTTTATTTACAGACATTGTGTACCCATAATATAATATCCAATTCATCTTTTGCATGGTGGGGAGCGTGGCTGAATAATAATCATGGTAAAAAAGTAATAGCTCCTAGCGAAAACTGGTGTGGTCTTTTTTATAAAGATCTTTGCAGATCCGATTTATTGCCGAAAGATTGGATCTTAATAGCAAACCCATTAATATTTAAGCATAAATTAAAAGTGGGTATTGCAATAGTAATGAGATATGCACTACTTCCAATGAAACATTTTGTTGAGGGAAAATTTAAACTTAAATTATCTTTAAAGAAAAACAATTCAAATTAAATTTTATGACAATGAATAAAAATCTTTATGTAGACTTGTTAAAAAAAGTCTTAATTGATTACTATAGAGTTAATCAGGTTGAATACTGGCCAGTTCATTCCAATTTTTTCACAAAAACATTAGAATCACTTTTTCGCTTTATAAATAAAAAGGACTATACTATTTGTCATCAGCGAAGATATGTTCTTGAAGAAAGAATAGAGGGATTGGATAACCCACGTTATGCTGACAGTATGATTGGCCTAAAAAGACTTGATAATATTGAGTATTGTTTTTATGACATTATAAATAATAAAATTGAGGGCGACTTTATTGAAACAGGAGTTTGGAGAGGAGGAGCAACCATTTTTATGAAAGCATTACTAAAGGCAAATAATATATCAAATAAAGTGGTATGGGTTGCAGATTCCTTCGAGGGCTTACCCAAACCAAATAAAGAAAAATATGACGCAGATAAAGACAGTACTTTTCACTTATGGAGTGAATTGGCAATTTCACTTGAGACTGTTAAAGCAAACTTTGAAAAATACGATTTGCTTGATGATAAAGTTAAGTTTTTAAAGGGTTGGTTTAAGGATACTTTACCGATAGCACCTATTACCTCCTTGGCGTTATTAAGACTTGACGGAGATATGTACGAATCAACATGGGATGCTCTTATTAATTTATATCCGAAGTTATCAGTCGGTGGATATATTTTAATTGATGATTATGGAACGGTTGGTGCTTGTAAAAAAGCTGTTGAAGACTATAGAAGACAAAA
>JAGLSB010000660.1 GCA_023135955.1 Bacteroidales bacterium
AATGCTGCCAGACTTGTAGGACGTCCCCAGTTAATATTTGGAGCAAGCCATACATCAGGCAGTAATGTTGCAGCTTCCTCAAAATCTTCAACAATTCTTTCAAAAACTGCCTGTACATCTGTATAAGTTTTGCCATCTTTCTCATAGATCCAATGGCGCTTCATGTTTTGCTCATCGGCGGAAAATACCATGTCAACATAAGGTATGGTTCCAAAAGACCTGACATATTCATAATGAAAGAATGCACGATAGAAAAGAGCCTGGCCTCTTAACCAATTTTTTTGCTCCTCAGTTGCATCTGTTAAGATTCCTTCATCTAATTTTTCAATACACAGGTTTGCGATACGAACAGATTCCCACATTCCGGAATATAAGCCTGAATTATAAAATCTGTTTGGTTTGTAGATTGAAACTGTACCGTTCACTAAGGCCTTATAATTACCTTCATTACCAATTGCAACGGCGTAATTAGATGCAGCCAGGGCTTCCCCGGCAATAGTATGACTCA
Source organism: Bacteroidales bacterium (assembly GCA_023135955.1). Classification (GTDB taxonomy): domain Bacteria; phylum Bacteroidota; class Bacteroidia; order Bacteroidales; genus JAGLSB01. The sequence goes on from JAGLSB010000660.1 coordinate 509, forward strand.
CTCTTGCACCATGCCTGTTGTAATCAACAACATAAACTGCAAGATGATCCTGAAATCCCTGGAATGCTTCATAAGAACCAAAAATCTCATCTTGAGAAGTATCAGCTTCCGGTGGTATATTCAGATATTCCTCACAACTATTTAGAATCAGTGTCAATGCGAGGAATGGTATTAATAATAATTTATATCTCTTCATAATATGTTCTGTTTATATAACTTTAGAAATTGATATTTAAACCGAAATTCAATTGCTTCTTAGTCGGATAGCTCTTACCCCCATAATCCGTGCCTACACCATCGTTTGGCATATTGGTCCAAAGAAATAAATTTCTACCATTTACATATAATTTAACTTCCCTCATTTTCAGTTTACTGCTAAAAGTTTTAGGTAGTGAATAAGATAATTGAATAGATTGTAATCTGAAGAAAGACCCATCGAATTGATTATATGATCCGGTCGGCGAATAGAATTTATCATCTAATGCAATTGCCGGATAAGTTGGGTTTTCATTTCCATATTCAGGAGTCCATGTATCGGCCAGTATATGCGTTGGAAGGTATAGATTATCCTGATAAAACACATATGCTGAAATATTTCTTGTTGTATTATAAGCTCCAATAAACCTTGCGGAAAACTGGAAACTTTTATAATTTGCTCCCAAAGCTATACCATAATTATTTTGCGGATATGTTGGATACCCATAAGGAGTGCTGTCATAATTGCTACGGTATGAGCCATCTGCATTATAATCAAGCATAATCATATCCCCCGGCAATATAGATGCCCTGTCGGTTTCATTCGTTGGTCCGGAAGCACAATAGATATCATCCCAACTCTCGATAAATCCGGTGGATTGGCCGGAGAAGGTCTGTCCAATAGGCTTCTCTTCCGGTTTTTGGTAGTCAGGCAACAATTCCGGTGATTCTTTAAAGATCACTTCACTTCTGGCCACAGACCAATTTCCACTTATCCAATAAAAGAATTTATTTCGGATTGAACTACGAAACATCAATTCCAGCTCCGCACCTTTTGATTTTGCTTCACCAATATTCGCAGCTGGTGCAGGTTTTCCAAAAATAGGAGCCACTGTGCTCTCTCTTTGGCTGGCAGCCAGGAGCATATCATATCTATACTCATTAAATAAATCTGCAGAAAAAGAAATCTTATTTTTAAGTACTGCGAATTCGAATCCCAGGTTCTGTTTCCTGGCCTTTTCCCAGCGAAGATCCGGATTCCCCGGGTCACCTTCATTGTACCTTGTATAACCTTTATATGGATAAGGATAACCATAATACGCAGATTCTTCATCTTCCAATGAGTAGGTACCCCAGGTGGTAAGATATGGCCACTGACTACCTGTATTTACCCTGTCATTTCCTACCAGACCGTAAGAGTATCTGATTTTAAATTTATCAAGCCAATTGACATTGTCTTTGATGAAATTTTCGTTTGACACCATCCAGCCTCCGGCAACGGATGGAAAAAAGTCGAAACGGTAATCCGGACCAAATTTCTCAGATCCGTTATATGCACCATTCATCTCAAGAAAATAGCGAAGATTATAGTCATAAGTAAAGCGCCCAACCCAGTCTTCTCGTTTTTCTGGCCAGTTGCCGCCCTTTTCAGACTTAAAGCGGCTATTCATTGCCATAGCTGTTACACTATGAGCTTCAAAGGAGCGCGCATATTTTAATTGCATCTGGTAATAAATAGAACGAAATGCCGATTTAAGGCTATTGTTGCTATAGTCTTCAGTATTATAAGTATTAGGGGTTTTTACAAATCCAAATCCTTCGTATGGAGAAACATCTTCAATATATATAGCCCAATCATCCATATTGGCTGCCTGACCATCCAGCATGTAAGTCTCTGTTTCTTCATCATAATATCCCCCATTCAGATAAAATTCTTTATCAATAGTTTTAGCAGTTGCACCCCCATCTTCAACACTTCTACCATCACTATTAAAAGTATTATCATAAGCAAACATTCCTGAGAACAATAATCCTTCTGTTATGAAATCAAGCTTTTGATCTAATTTATAATCCATATTTACTGTGGTTCGCAGATTTGATTCTATTCCACTAATATTCAAAGCTGCATAAGGATTGTCGGCCTTAAACCTTTCCTGCTTAGCCCCAAGTATTCCATCCTCATAAACCATGATAGGCACATTACCTGATGACTGGTTAAAAGTACCAAACAAGGTTTCCTTTCCACTTCCAGCCGGAGAAATCTGATTCCCAAACATTCCTGCAATATTTGCAGACAACTTAGTTGTTTTTGTAATATTAAAGTCAAAATTCGACCGTATATTTAGCCTGTCAAAAGAATATGAAGGAATATAACCCTGACCAATATCAACCCCGTTAAATAAATCACCTTCATGATTATAACTGGCTGAAGCAAAATACTTCACAGTTTCTGTTCCTCCCCTGATACTCGTATTCACTCTGTGCGAAGTAGTAAAATCCTTCAACATTACATCCATCCAATCAATATTTTGATAAACATATGGATATTCTCCTGTCCTGAAATATTCAATCTCCTGATCAGCTAAATACAGTTCATTCCAAATTTCGTTACCAAATCTGCGGATTCTTTCAATACCAAGATTCCTTGCAACTGCAGCTTCAGGAATATCAATAACCTCAATAATTTTTGCATGTGTCTCGATAGACGTCTCTCCTTCAATGTTGAATTTAGCTTTACCTTCCAAACCCCTCTTGGTTGTAATCAATATTACTCCATTACCACCTTTCATTCCGAAAACAGCTGTGGCGGAAGCATCTTTCAAAACAGAAATACTCTCCACTTCATTGATATCGACATCTTCCATTCCACGTTCAACACCATCCACCAAAATTAATGGGGAGGCGTCGTTCCATGTTGTTTTTCCCCTGATGAGAATCTCGGTTTCATTATGATACTTTGAGCTTTCATAATATCCTCCGGGCATACCGGTAGATGAAAGTACGGATACGCCGGGTATAAGACCTGTAATTGCATCTTTAAGGTTAGTAACATTACCCTGCTCATCAATTACGTCACCTTTAACAGTACCAATGGCCCCTACCACACTTTCCTTTTTCTGCACACCGTATCCAACTACCACAACATCATCCATCTGCAAGGCTTCAATCTGCATCGTAACAATAATCGTCTCATTGGGATCTGTGACTTCAACAGTCTCTGTCCTATAACCCACATATTGAACCACCACTCTCTGGCCCACTGTTCCTAGAATACTGAAAACACCCTCAGCATCTGTAATTGCTCCTGTGGTTGTTCCTTCAATCAACACAGTTGCAAAAGGAATTGGAGCCCCATCTTCATCAATAACTTTACCCTTAATGAGTGTCTGTGAATAGCTCATAGAGCAAGTAAACATGAAAATGGCAAGAAGAAAAATTAGTTTTTGCCGGTAAATCATAGTTATTTAGTTTATATAATGAGTAAAAGTTTTGTTTATTAAGAATATAGTAAATTAGAATTTATTTCAATAAATGTATATATGGAAAATTAATTTCCAGTTAATAATGCCTTAATTTTCTTGTCGGGTTTAAATTCTTTCAAGTTTTTAATAGATATTCTTTGCAACAGGCTTTCTAGTAACCAGCAACCAGTCCAGTG
>JAGLSB010000661.1 GCA_023135955.1 Bacteroidales bacterium
TCCGCTTTCAGCGGAATACGCATTCAAAATGAAAAAGATATATAATTATACACTTTAAGCAACGGTTTCTTAGTTCCTCTGTGTAATAGCTTATCTTCTATTTATTTTGTTTTTCTGTTTACCGGAGTTTACACTTATTGAAGATCTTATTCAGTTACTATGATTTACTTTTTACAGAAATTGTAAAATAGAACTGTGATCCCTTACCTGGTTCAGAATCAACCCATATTTTCCCTCCTAGCATTGAGACATAAGCTTTGGCAATAGATAAACCTAAACCTGCTCCCTGACGAGCCTCACTATCCTCAATATCGGCTTGTACAAACCGATCAAAAATAGCTTCCTGTCTATCTTTAGTAATTCCAATTCCTGTATCTTTTACATAAAACTTTATTTCGCTAGCTGAGCCTGTCGTAGCTTTGGTAGCTGAGCTTGTCGAAGCACCAAATGTAATACTTCCTTTATCTGTGAACTTAATAGCGTTTTTTATAATGTTTGACAGAATTCCATAAAGTTTAATATTATCCGTTTTGATAACAGCTTCATTTGGCGATAATGATTTTTTGTAAATGAATTTTAGCCCTTTCTCAACTACTTCTGGTTCGAAAAATGAATATAACTGATCCAATTGATCATTAATATTAACTTCCGAAATGGAAACTTCCGTTTGACCTGCCTCAATTTTAGAAATAATCATCAGATCATCTATTATGCCAAGCAAACGTTTACTACTTTGTTCAATAATATTAATGTGATGCAACTGCTTTCTACTGCTAATATTGGGCTTCCTTAATAAATTCGCAAAACCAAGTATACCGTTCATTGGTGTACGGATTTCATGACTCATATTAGCCAGGAATGCCGACTTAAGACGATCCGACTCTGTAGCTTTTTCAAGTGCCTTAATTAAATCGTGTTCTGCTTTCTTACGTTCTGTGATATCGCGCTGGACACCAAGAAACCCGATTATTTCACCATTATCATCTATAATTGGATCTGTAGAGCCTTCAACATCGATAAGTTTACCATTTTTGCACTTATTAATATATTGCATTGCAGGAATACTTTGTTTATTAAGCAAAGCATTCCATAATTGTTCAGTTTGTTCTTTATTAAAATTATCACTCTTAAGTATTCTTGGAGTAACCTTACCAATAACTTCTTTAGCTGTATATCCATACATTTTGGTGAATTCCGAATTTACAAATGTTATTATTCCTTCTATATCAGTCATAAAAATAACCTCACCAGAGTTATTGATAGCTAAATTCATTCTGCGCATAATTTCTTCTGAATGCTTACGCTCAGTAATATCGCGGTTTACTCCACGTTTCCCTAAATAATTGTTATTATTATCGTATACCGGCTGACAAAAATGACTTATCCATTTTTCCTTACCATCAGCAGAAAGAATTTGAAACTCTATCGGTTTATGTAAAGTCTTTATCTTTTGAGAAAAATGATCGGTTATGTGTTTCCGATAAGCTGGTAGGGTTATTTCAGACAAAAGATTTTTGTTTTGTCTGTATGCTTCAATTGGATAACCGCTGGTTTTTTCACACACAGACGAAATGTATACATACTCACCCTTTGGATTTATCCAATATTCCCAATCAGCCGCGTAATCAGCCAATAGCCGGTATTTTGTTTCGCTCTGCTGCAATACCAATTGCTGGCGTTCTAATTCTCTTCTTCGGTAAGCACTGGTTAGGATAGATGGTAGACGAATTAAATAGTTACTATGTTTAATAATGTAATCGTCTACTCCAATTTTGAGCGCATCAACAGCAATTTTTTCATCGCCTTGACCTGTTACAATAACAATTGGGATTGACAATTTACGTATCTGCCTTATTTCCTTGCAGATTTCAAGAGCGTTTAAGCCATGTAGACGAAAATCAAGCAATATAATGTCAAAAACACATGCTATGTCATCATTCTCAGGTAAAAGATTTAAAATCTCCTCGCCAGTTGAAACGATAGTAAAATGAAAATTGGGTGCATTTTTTTTAAAATATCGTAAACTTAAATCAATATCGTGTTGATGGCGTTCAGCATAAAGTACAGAAAAATGTTCTGGTTTTTTGTGAGTATGTTCTAGAGTATATTGAATTTGGTCAGGAATCTGCTTGTAAAAACCTGGCTTTTTTGATATATAATCATTGGCTCCAACATTCAGAGCTGTTATGGCCATTTCTTCAGAACCCCCACCGGTAAGAATAATTATTGGAATTTCACATTTTAATGCACGCATTTCGATTAAAAGATCCATACCATTACCATCGGGTAAGTTTAAATCAAAAATGGCAACATCAAAATTGTAATCGTTTTTAATGAGTTCTCTTGCATCGTCAATCCGACCTACAACTGCCAGTTCAACATCTGGCCATTTTTGTTTTATTTGTCTGCTAATCAGCTCAACATCTGTTGGATTATCCTCAAGTAGTATTATTTTATCCATCTGCCAATAATTTCGATTGTCTGAGATCAATTTATCTTAATGCTTCGTTCAAAACATTCCAATAAAGTTCAATCTGAGATGCGACTTCAACAAATTTATTGAAGTCGACAGGTTTAATTATATAAGAGTTAGCGCCAAATTTATAGGCTTTTTCAATGTC
>JAGLSB010000662.1 GCA_023135955.1 Bacteroidales bacterium
ACCAATGGAAATCATGAAATAATGCTGGGCGTAAAATCTGGTAAAGCAATTCGTTTTCATGAAGAAAAAGTAAGAGCAATTGGTCGTACAGGTGGCGGTGTTAAAGGTGTAACTTTTAGAAAAAAGGACGACGTTGTTGTTGGTGCTATTTCGATGGAGAATCAGGAAAATGATGTTCTTGTTGTAAGTGAGAATGGTTATGGAAAAAGATCTTCTATAGAAAATTACAGGATTACCAATCGGGGTGGAAAAGGTGTAAAAACTATTAATATTACTGATAAAACCGGTAACCTGATAGGTGTAAAATCTGTTGATGATGAATCTGATTTAATGATCATTACCAAAAATGGTACAGCAATTCGTTTGTCGGTATCTAAATTAAGAGTTATGGGACGTGCAACTCAAGGGGTTAGACTAATTAACCTTCGTGAAGGAGATGCGATTGCAGCTATTGCAAAAGTTCCTTCAACAATGGATAACGGCGACATGGAAGAAGGCTTTGAAAATGGTGAAATTGAAGGAGGAGAATCAGCTTCTAATGAAAACTCTGAATAATAATAATATTTTTTAAATAAAAATTGGCATCTTATTTGATATTGCTTATAAAAATTATACTTTAACGAAATATTTTAAAATAGATTATAATGAAACGTTTATTAGTTATCACATTAATTTTCAGTGGGTTAATAAATCTTAGCGCACAAGATGACGTGCTTCTTAACTTCAAGTCTCTTGCAAAGAAATATGCAAAGAGTGAAGAAAATGTCCTACATGAGAAGAAGGGAATTGATTCTAAAACCTGGTTTGATCGCGGGAAATTACTCCAGGATATATATCAGATCGATCTCGAATACATTTCCGAAGGATCAAGTACAACAGAAATTAATATACACTATAAGGATCCTTTAAGTGTAGTAAAAGACGAAGAAAATCCTAATACTGAGATTTTGAAGTATGAAAGGATCGAATATGTAATGGTAAATGGAGTACTTTCAAAATGGAATCGGATAAAATCTGTTACCGACAGTCCTCTGGATAAAGCTCTGGTTTCTTATGTTAAGACTCTTGAATTTGATGAAAAGAATAAATATAATGAAAAGGTAAAAGCTCAGCTTGCAGAACTGAAAATTAATTACAAGCAATCAGGCATAAATTATTATTACAGTGATGATTACAAGCATGCCCTACATAGTTTTGAGAAGGTTTTAGCAATCAATAGAATGAAGCTATTTGATGGTGAGCTCGACACAGTAATGATTCAATATTCAGGGATAATAGCCAGAGAATTGAAAGATTATGAAAAATCTGCAGAATATTATATGCAATTAGCCGAAATGAATTATGGCGGGCCTAATATCTTTTTAAATATTAAGAATGATTATTTAGCACTTCAAGACTCTGCAGGTGCTATTGCAGGAATGGAAATAGGTTTTGATAAGTTTCCAGATACACTGAATATTGTAGCTAATCTTGTTGATCTGTATATAAAAACAAAAAATATTGACAAAGGTTTAGTAAAAATTAATGAAGCTATTGCAAAGTACCCTGAAAAAGGTGATTTAAATTACTGGAAGGGTAGGTTACTTCTTAATACAGAAGACGAAGATAGAATTGACCAGGCATTAGTTGCTTATGAGAAAGCTATTGAGCTAAATCAGGATCTTTATTATGTTTATTATGACATAGGTTTCATTTATTTCCTTCAAGGTCAGGATATATTTAGTCAGGCTGGTATGGAGAAGGACGTAGAATATAGAAAGGAGATAAATGACATAGCTACTGAAAAATATGATAGTGCTATTCCTATGATGGAAAATGCCTTACGCCTAAATACGGATAATGCAGAAATCAAAAAAGAAACTCTCGATGTTCTGAAGAGAATCTATTATAAGCTATATGGAGCAGAAGACGATAGATATATTGATGTAATTGAGAAATTAAAAGAATTTTAAATATTACTGGAAGGGAGGGTAGTTTTTACTTTCCCTTCTATTTTGAAATAGCTACTTAACATAATATTAATTATGGGTAATTTATTTACACTTCGTAGAAATGCAGTAATCCTTATAAAAGTCAGTTATAAGGTATATTATATCTTCGCTTACGACTGCGCCTGACGGTAAATAGCTTTGAAGCATATGTTTATTATTTCAAGTATTGACAAACATATATATATTTATTAATTTGTGTAATAATTCAACTAAATTAAATAGGTATGAAAACTAAAACTTATTATCTCCTATTTATCCTTCCACTTCTTCTTATTTTTTTAATAACCTGTGAAAAAGACGATAACAATGATCCCGAAAATTCCGTTTCAACAAAATTCACAATTACTCCTGAAGGAGGTGAATATAATTTCGAAAACGGAATTAAATTAGATGTTCCTGAAGATGCTGTCTCAGAAGAAACTGAAATAGAAATTAAATACGCAGATTTGACAGATGATGGTATTATTTCTATTTTTAATAAACGGGGCATTACTTTTAATGACTGCTATGCTATTATTGAGGCAAAACCTGATGGATTAATTTTCAACAATCCTGTTACTGTTACCATTCCAGTTGAATTAGCACAGGGAGCTTTCCCTTCTGCCT
>JAGLSB010000663.1 GCA_023135955.1 Bacteroidales bacterium
CTTATAAAAGCAGATAAAACAAAGGCAGAGAGTGGGAAATATATTCTTCTTAAAGAAGGTATTGATAATGATAAGGATGGAGTTTTTAATGAAGATGGTGCCGGAGGTGTTATTCTAAATAAAAATTTCGCATTCGATTATCCAAATTTTGATAAGGGAGCAGGCGAAAATCCACTTTCTGAAACTGAAAGCAGAGCGTTGGCAGATTTCCTTTTTAACCATTGGAATATTTTTGCAGTTGTGTTTATAGGTCCGGAAAACAATTTGTCGGAAGTTGATGAGTTTACTGCAGAATTGCACGATAAAGCGATTCCTGCCAAGATTTCAAAAGAGGATAAGCCATTTATTACTCAGATCGTTAATCTTTATAACAGCAATGTTAATCTGAATAATACTTCAATAAAATCTCCAGAACCTGGGGCACTTCTTACATGGACATATTTTCATTATAACCGTTTTGCATTTAGCACGCCTGCCTGGAATGTGCCATCAGAAAAAGAAAGTAAATCTTCTGAGGTCGATTTTCTGAAATGGGCCAATGAAAATGAAATTAAAGATGTTTCTGTTGAATGGAAAGAAATAAATCATCCCGGTTTTCCTGATAAAAAGGTTGAAATTGGCGGTGTAAAACCCTTTGTTGTGGATAATCCTCCTTTTAGCGCATTGGATTCAATCTCTGATCAACATTATGATTTCGTAGTAAATCTGGCAAAAATGAAGCCGGCAGTTGAAATAAGAATTTTAAGTAGTGAAAAGAAATCTGGCGATCTTTTTGAGATAAAGGCCGAGATTGTTAATTCTGGAAACTTACCACTCATGACTAAATTGGCTGAGAAGTCTAAATGGGTAAAAATGCTTAGGGTTGATTTACTAACTGCATCATCCCAGGAAATTATAGGTGGTAAAAAAGTAAATCTGATTAACCAGCTAATGCCCGGAAAATCTGTCGAGTTATCCTGGCTTGTAAAAGGAAAAGGAGATCTGAAGATTGAAGCTGGATCACCACAGACATCGACTGTTCAAACACTTGTCAACTTAAAATAGATAATCATGATTTTTAGAAATATATTATTAAGCTTAGCAATTCTTTTCCCTGTAGTATTAAATGCGCAGGTTGTAGAGGACTTTTTTAAATCGGCAGGTACACCGGTAAATCCAAAAGTTGAGGTTTTGTGGAACAGGTATTATACGAACGACGGACTTGAAAAGATTGCAAATCAGATTCAGAAAGCATATCCAGATCTTGTTCAACTTGAATCTATTGGTAAATCGTTTGAGGGAAGAGAAATTTGGGCCCTTACAATTACAAGTAAGAAGAATGGTAGTGAGTTGGAAAAACCCGGATTCTATATTGATGGGAATATTCACTCAAATGAAGTTCAGGGTAGCGAAATAGCCCTTTATACTGCCTGGTATCTTACAGAAAATTATGATAAGAACAAGTTTTTAACTGAATTACTCGACGATAAGGTTTTCTATATAATCCCAACAATAAACCCTGATGCGAGAGATAATTATATGAGGGAAGTAAATTCAGCTTCCACTCCACGCTCGGGTATGATGCCTGTTGATGATGATCGTGATGGAATGATTGATGAAGACGGATTCGATGATATCGATGGTGATGGAAATCTGACTATGATGCGCAGGAAATCGGAATATGGCAAGTGGAAACTTGATCCATCTGACTCACGGAGAATGATTCGTGTTGGAGCAGATGAATTTGGTGATTATGAGATGCTGGGTTATGAGGGTTTAGACAATGATGGCGATGGGAGAGTAAATGAAGACAGGACAGGTTATTACGATCCTAATCGAGACTGGGGATATAACTGGCAGCCCGATTATATGCAAAGAGGGGCAATGCCATATCCTTTCTATGTGCCTGAAAATAAAGCTGTACGCGATTTCGTAATTGCACATCCGAATATTGCCGGAGCACAGACATATCATAACACAGGTGGAATGATACTTCGTGGCCCTGCTCAGAAAGACTTCCTCGAAGTATATACAAGAGAAGATGAACTCGTTATAAATACTATTGGTGAAAGGGGTGATAAGATGCTTCCCGGATACAAGTTTATGCTTTTATGGAGAGATCTTTATCCTGTTTATGGAGGCGAAATAGATTGGTTTTACGGAAGCAGGGGAATTTATGTTTTCACTAACGAGCTGTTTACAAGTCAGATGTATTTTGGTAATACCTACGAAAATCGTTGGGACGCTCAGGGCGATCAGTACGATTTTGATAAGTATCTGCTTTTTGGTGATGCTTGGATTGACTGGAAGGAATTTGATCATCCCGATTATGGTAAAATTGAAGTAGGTGGTTTTAATAAGAATTATGGACGACCACATCCCGGATTCCTTCTTGAAACAGATGCTCATAGAAACATGGCTTTTACAATTTATCATGCTTATCAGACACCTAAGATTAGTATAACTGATATTTTAGTGAAAAACATTGGAAGCGGGCTTCAGGAGGTTACGGTACATATTCTTAACGAAAGAATTACGCCAACTCGCTCTGGACAGAATGCAAAATACAATATTGATCCCAAAGACTTGGTAGTTATTGAAGGAGTAAAATCTATCGCTAAAATGGTAGTAGAAAACGAAGATCTTAACATTACCACAGTTCAAAGCGGAGATCCTTCAATCATTCAACTCGAATCAATACCTGGAATGTCGGTAGTAAAAGTCCGATTTATTACAGAAAAGAGTAATAAGTTTAAAGTAGGAGTGAAAAGTGCAAAAGGTGGACATGTTTGGAAGCAAATGTTGTAAGAAGAAAGGTCAATAGTAGTGTTGATGTGAATTAATGGCTTAGAAATATTTTGTGAATGAGAGGTTTGGTGGTGGTTACTGGTTTAACTCCTTTCAGTCGTTGAACTCGCTGCGCTCGGTTCTGGTTGCTGTTACCTGTTGCTCTTCCCTCTTGCTGTTGCTGGTTGCTGGTTGTTGGTTTGTCTAAATAGCGTTGACCTTTTTATTGAAAAATTAATATTCATTAATTGCCTATTTATGTCAAAAACAAAAGCATTAGCAAAAATGATTGACCATTCAATCCTTCATCCTACCATGACGGATGATGATTTGATCAGGGAATGCAAAGTAGCCCTAAAGTATAATGTAGCTTCAGTTTGCGTTAAGCCCTATGCAGTGTCTTTGGCAGCCAGAATATTAAAAAATTCTGATGTATTAGTAGGAAGTGTCATTGGTTTTCCCGCCGGAAATTCAGCCATTGAAGTAAAGGTTTTCGAAGCAGTAAAAGCCTGCAATGACGGAGCGGTGGAGATTGATATGGTTATCAATATAGCAAAGGCAATGCAAACTGACTGGGATTATATTGAACAAGAAATAGACGAAATAACCAAAGCCTGTCATGATAATGGAGCTATTGTCAAGGTGATATTTGAAACTGATTATATTTCAAAAGA
>JAGLSB010000664.1 GCA_023135955.1 Bacteroidales bacterium
CCCTGGTATCCGAACATCACCTTCCCATCAAGTGTTGTATAGTCCAACTTTGGTATATCAAGAGGATCTGTCGGGTAAACAGGATTTTGAACAGATGTAAACCTGAGAAAATCTATTTTCGCTGTAATTTCTCCTGAAAGTTGGTGGTATATTCTGAAAAAATTAATTGCTTTTAATGAAGGAAAACCTGTTTTATTTGCAGAAGATAACTGTAACTCTACAAGGTTCCACCCATTTACTAACTCCACTCCGGAAAGAGGCCATGAAAATTCATTATAATCGGGCCCTCCGGAAGATGTCAGCTCTATCTGGCCGTCTCCATTAAGCATACTCACATCAGACACATATAACCAAAAACTAAACCATCCCGACTCGTCAATTCCTGCATCTGTTTGCGAAAAGCTCTTTTTAAACCAGTCTGTTCCATTACCGGTAAAGCTAAGGGAGGCTATTCCTTCTTTTTTATTTACGGCATCTTTTAATATTGTATTTGAACCTTGCCACAGATTGGTTATATCACAGCGTTGCAAAACTATTTGTGAATTTAAATTCATCAAGAATGTGGATAGAAATATAATCGATATAAGAAAAATTATCAAACTTTTCAATTATCACTTCATTAGTTTCGTCAGGTCAATCTTATCATAAGGTTTTTTTCCAAAGGCAGCGTAATACACAAGTTTTACGCTTTCTTTTTTAGAATCAACATTTAAAACTGCATATCCCGGAAGGTCTGTTTGCTTATAAAAAGTTACATGTTTCGATTCTTCATCTAAAGTTGCTTTTCTGGCTTCGAGTGTTTCGGGCTGCCAGTCAGGCTTATTTTCAGCTATCGAAGATCCATATTCGGTAATAAGGTGAGAAGGTTCTTGATAATCCCTGTCTCTGACCACGCTAAGAGCCATTACCTGTACAATTGGACCATAAGCTGTATTTCGACTTACAACAGAATAACGATGTAAATGTCCACAAAAAACAATCGCTTTATTCTTAGCAATTACTTCCAACAGTTTTTCGCGTTTCTCCGGATTACGTCTCATCGTATGCCAGCACCTTTCGGTAACAGGGATGATAGGCTCATGAACAATAACAAATTTAAATTTGGCATCGGATGTTGAAAGCTCTTTGTCGAGAAAAGCCACCATATCTGTTTCTCTATCCCATGGATCGACACAGGTAATCTGAACATCTTCATTCCTGTATGAATAACTAGCATTAACGATCCCTAAATTGCCTGTTTGTTTTCTGAACATTGGAACATAAAACTCTTGAAAAGCTTCTACAGAACCCGGACCCGTAACATCGTGATTCCCTTTTGCAATTATCCAGGGAACGCCCAATTGCGCATCATCAACTGCTTTCATGGTATTGGATGCCATTTGTTTGGCCTTTTCTTCCGTCCCTGCTAATCCTTCCGACAAATCACCCAGTTGAATTACGGCTTTCATAGAAGGTTTAAGGCTATTGATTTTCTTTCGCAAAACCCCCATAAAATCTACCCAGTTTTCTTCTGTAAATCTTGTATATTCCTTAACCTGTCTCAAATCATCGGGTTTGGTTTTGAGGTAATCCATATCATGATCGTCTATAAGATCATAATGTATATCACCCAGTATCAAAAAACTGCTTTTTTGTGCGTTGGATTGGATTGATACAAATACTAAAATGAAAATTATGTATAGATATTTTTTCATGATTTTTTATTTTTTTAATATTACTGGTTTTCTGGTTTTGTTTGATCCAACATTTCATCAAGCGATTCGAATAGAATATCCTTGTCGAGTGAAAATTCTTTAGCATATCTATCCATAAGCTGAGGGTCTCTTTCGGCTATCCCGACTATTTTAATATCTTCCCGGTCTAAATTTCGTAATAAGGGAAGCACATGCGAATGAGATAAGCCTGCAACTCCAATCCTAACCTGCTCTTGTCCAGAAGCAGTGTTTATAATAATGCTTAAACAAAATAATATACTAGCTATAATTTTCATAATTAGTTGTTTAGTAAATATTTTAAACTTCTTCCGATTGAACAGAATTAGCAATTCTTATTTGATAGATTTTATTTTTGAATGACCATTTCTGACGGAATTTAGCAAGTATTTTGTGTTTGCCTCACCCTGTTTTTACATTCATTGCAAATATAATATTCATTACAAACTTAAAATAGACGGTTAATTCTTTCTTAAAAATGTCTTAATAAAGAATTAACTAAATTAACAAAGCATTAGAATTATATGGGTTTTTAACAAGAAATCAAATGGTTATTCTTTATATAAAGTTTATATTTGGTGTAAATCTTAATCCAGGCTAACACGGCTCTTATATAAAAAAAATGTTACCCATTAAAATGAGAAAATATTTATTCAGATTATCAATTATACAACTGTTATTTTTATTTTGGGCATCCGGCTCTTTATATGCTCAAACCTATGGTTTAAGTTTTGACAGTCATGATGTATTAAAAGATGAACGAACACATATTGACCTCAATCACGATAAGTTCTTCTCTTTTAATAAGAATTTCAAGCTGGAATTTAGCATGTCAATCCGTCCAAATTTGCATATGAATTATGGATATATTTTAAGGATAATTGACGATAAAGGCAAAAACGTAGATTTAATATTCAATTATCAATCACCTCTTAGCAATAGCATCATTGTAGTATACGGACAAGATATAACTAATATTTCCCTGAAACCTAATTTAAGTGCTCTTTGTTGTGAATGGTCTGAATTTGCTTTGAATTTCGACTTGGATAATCAGATTTTGACATTTAATTCTTCAGACACAACAATAGCTGCTTCGGGTATAAAATTAAATTCAAAAGTTAAAATTTTGTTTGG
>JAGLSB010000665.1 GCA_023135955.1 Bacteroidales bacterium
GAATCGGTTTCAGGGTGTGTTCAAAAAGATGGCCGAACGACTATCCTTCTGGAATTTGCGGCTCATGAGTCATATTTTGTAGTTTTCCGCAGCAAGGATTCATCTTCTCCTGAGATAGATCCAATTTCTGCCAAAACAGCCAAAACAGTCAATGTAAGCGGCCCATGGCTCATAGATTTCAAACCGGCAAGAGAGGATGAAGAGGATTTTGTGATTCAATCGGATACGCTTTTTTACTGGCACAAGAGTAGTCTTGAGAAAATCAAAAGTTTTAGTGGTACGGCAATTTACCAGACTAATATTAATTTGCCGGATAACTGGCAGAAAGAGGGAGCCAGGATTATTCTCGATCTTGGTACTGTACCCGGACAATTCGAAGTGAAGGGAAAAGATATAAGGGAAAATGTATATGATGCTCTTTGCGCGGAGATAACCATCAATGATAAATCAGGAGGTGTTTTGTGGTGTTCTCCCTATCGGGTGGATGTTACCGGTTTTCTTCAGCCGGGCATTAACAGAATCAGCATTGCAGTAACCAATACATTACATAACTGGCGCATTGCGAATCAATTTTGTGCTGGCGCCAGTAAATTTCTGAACAATAATGTACCCAGAGATCCTCACGCATGGGAACTCATAGGTCTTGCCTTTCCCCCATCACCATCCGGATTACCGGGCCCGGTGAAACTAATGTTAGAAAAGTAAAAAAAGAATAAATAAAAATTAATAGTATGGATCTTACGAAAATTAAAAATTGTGCCCGCATTGAAAAGTATGGAATTATGATTTTATTATTATTTCTGATTCCCCTGTTAGCAACTGCTAATACCCTTCTCTCTGCTGATAATGGAGGACAGCAAGACAGCCCCAACATCATCATCATCCTCGCCGACGACCTTGGTTATTCTGATTTGGGATGTTATGGAGGTGAAATATCCACTCCCAACCTTGATCAACTGGCTGCAAACGGTTTGCGATTCACTTCCTTTTATTCAACAGGCAGGTGCTGGCCATCACGCACATCATTGATGACAGGCTTTTATCCGCATCAAACAAATTCAGATCCTCTAAGGAAGGAAAAAGAATTACCCTCCTTTGCGAATCCATTACCAGCTTATCTTAAACCTAATGGTTACAGTTGCTACCATTCAGGAAAATGGCATGTCAGACCAAGCGATGAAAAAGTACTTGGAAGAAATGGTCAGTTTGACCATTCATATCAGGTGAGGGACTATAACCGGTTTTTTAATCCGAAGCTTGATGAACTGGATGACAAACCCCTTCCTCCTGTTACACGAAAGGATTTTTATTCAACAATAGAAACTACAAGTCGGGCATTGGAATTTTTGGAGGGGCATAAAAATGAAACTCCTGATAGTCCATTTTTTCTATACCTGGCATACATTGCACCTCATTTTCCACTTCATGCACTGGAAGAGGATATTGCGTTGTACCGAGACCGGTATAAGGTTGGTTGGGATAAGATACGGGAGGAACGCTATCAGCAGATTTCAGAGATGGGCCTGGTGAAGGGGGATCTGCCGGAACGAATGACTGATTTTGTAAACCGTTGGGGTTGGGATGAGGAACGATTACGCAGGGTTTTAGGACCGGGAGAGACCAAAAAAAATGTCCACTGGGTTGATCTCACGGAGGAGGAAAAGGCATTTCAGGCCGAAAAGATGGCGATTCATGCAGCCATGATTCACCGTATGGATATGGAGATCGGAAGATTACTTTTATGGCTTGAAGAAACCGGACAGTTGGATAATACACTGATTATGTTTGCTTCTGATAATGGAGCAAGTTCAGAGCAGTTGATAAGAGCAGACGGACATGACCGGGATGCTGCCCCCGGAAGTGCCGGATCATTCCTCTGTCTGGGGCCTGGATGGGCATGGACCGCCAATACTCCTTTCAGATACAGCAAAGCTTATGTTCATGAAGGGGGAATAGCTTCACCACTGATAGTACACTGGCCACAAGGGATAAAGGATAAGGGAGCTTTACGCCATACCGACGGGCATCTAATTGATATACTTCCAACCCTTACTGCAATAGTTGGAGGAATACCTTCTGGCTTGCTTCCTGCAGATGCACCCCCCTTACCCGGTAAAAATCTTTTGCCTGCCTTTAAGAAAGATAAAATAATTAAGAGGGATCCACTATTCTTCTCACATATAGGTAATCAGGCAATTAAAAAGAACGGATGGAAAGCAGTGATGGTGAAAGGTGGAAACTGGGAGTTATATCATATTGACAAGGATCCTACTGAAACACGTAATTTAGCTGATACTCATTCAAAACGATTGCAGTCATTGGTGAATCAATGGGAAAGCATGAAGGCCGGGTTTGAGAATGACTGTAATTATGAATAAGCCTTTTTAGTGGATGTTTCCCGGATTCTTTATTAGTAATAAATTATTAATGAGAGAATCAAGTCATTACAGAACATTAATCTATATTTAGAAAACATGAGAATATTGAAAAAATGGCAGCTACCTATCAGTTTAATGTTACTCATTTTCATGGGTTCTGTAGGGTGCAGGAATGAAAAGGATAAAGACTTCAGGGAACTGGATATAGTTGCGTTCAGGAATCCTCCTGCCGAGAGCCGTCCTTTTGTCAGGTGGTGGTGGAATGGGAACCAGGTAACAAAACATGAAATTACAAGGCAACTGGATGTCTTGCAGAAAGCTGGGATTGGAGGTGTGGAAATCAATCCTATCGCTATGCCTGGTGAGGCTGTCAAAACTGCTGATAAACCATTAACCTGGCTAAGCAGGGAATGGAATGAAACATTCGCCTTTGCAGCAACAGAAGCAAAAAGCAGGGGCCTTATCACGGATATGATTGTTGGGTCCGGATGGCCCTTTGGTGGTGAATTCTTAAAGGAAGATGAAACCATTCAGCGGGTTAGTGTTCATACAATCAGGTATAACAAGGGAGCACATATAAGTGAGACAGCCGGGAGTTTGATTGATAAAGCACTGAGGACCACACCCCAACATACTGTGAATAGTCAGAATGCCGGTAGTGAGATCCTTTTTGTTACCCTTTTGCCGGAAGGTTCGGCATCATTGACAGATATTACTGATCTGACTGAAGTGTTATTCCAAAAGAAAGTACTGAACATTGAAGTAAACGATGGTCCAGGTCTGCTGGTTTATGGTGTTCTTCAAAGGGGTCATCGCCAGGTTTTGCATGGGGCTCCAGGTGCTGCCGGACCGGTACTGAATCATTATGACCGCGAAGTAACAAAGGCCTATTTGAAACGCCTGATTAAACTAAGCGAAGATACAGGAATGTCTTTGAGTGAAATGATCAGGGCCCTGTTCTGTGACAGTATTGAATTATCCGGCGCCAACTGGACCGATGGGTTTCAGGAGATATTTTATGAACGGTATCATTACAGGCTGGAACCTTATTACCCCTTCGTGTTCTATGGTCAGGAAAATGCTTATGCACTTGATGAACCGGCTGATTACATGAAGGACCAGGTTAAAAGGGTCAGGTATGATTTCAACAAGCTCCTGGTAGAAGTATTTCTTACAAATTTTACTCGTACTTTCAAGGAATTTTGTTCGGAGAATGGATTGCTATGCAGGTACCAGGCATATGGTACCCCTTTCCTGATGGGGATGATGGAAGGGAATATGATTCCCGATATTCCGGAAGGAAATACATGGTTATTTACCAATAATATGGAGGATGAAAACTGGAACTGGAATCAGTCACACGGTTACATGATCTGGAACCTATACGCTGCTTCGGGAGGCCACCTGACAGGCAAAAAGATCATCAGTAGTGAGTCAATGACAAATACGAGGGGTGTCTTTCGATTAACACTTGAAGACATCAAACTGCATGATGATATGAACTTTATTACAGGGATCAATCATACCGTATTGCATGGCTATAATTATTCTCCAAAGGAGGCAGGATTTCCCGGATGGATTCGATACGGAGCCTATTTCAGCGAACAGAATACATGGTGGCCATATTTCCCCAAATGGGTGGATTATAATGCCCGTTTATCCTACGTGTTTCAAAATTCCAGGGCAGTCAAATCCATTGCCATTTTAGGCCCTACCGGTGATATCTGGAGCAATTACGGACTTTCCAGGGATCCTTTTCATACAGAACCATGGTATTGTTATCGAATATGGGAACCTATTAGTCAGGCCGGCAGTTCATGTGATTATATCAGTGAAAAAATCATCCAGTCTGCTACCATCGGGAAGGGCACTTTGAATTACGGGAACATGTCCTACAAGGCAGTTATGCTGACCAGTGTAAAATCCCTGGAACCATCGACTGCAAAGAAGATTCGTGAATTTGTCAAATCGGGAGGTAAAATATTGATGATTGACGAAATACCGGAAAGATCATTATCTGTAAATAATGCTGAACAAAACGATGGGATTATTCAGGATATATTCAAAGATATATTGCGAGCCTATCCGGATCAATGCCTCGTAAGCGACAGCCCTTTTTCGGAAGAAGATCTTTTGCCCTGGACATGCAAGCTGATCGAAAGAGCGGGTATTGAAAAGGATGTTGACTTGCATCCGGTCTATAATCACATTTATCAGATTCATAAAAAATCAGGTAATCAGGAGATTTATTTCTTTGTGAATGCCAATAAAACAAAGGAAGTAAGTTTTGAAGCATCGTTTCCAACAGGGAACAAGGTTCCCTATATATGGAATCCTGAAAAGGGTACACGGAGTGTATTTCCCTATGAATCAAAAAAGAACCT
>JAGLSB010000666.1 GCA_023135955.1 Bacteroidales bacterium
TCAAAGGAAATGCTTGGTTTAAATTTGCCCATAGTAAATCCTAATTCACCGGAATACATATAAGACTCAACAGAATTCCCTGCTGCTTCTTCACCAAATTGATAATAAAATTCGCTCCTGAAACTTAAATTTCCGGCTTTCAATGTATAATATGACCCCATAGTATACTTTAAATTAAAGACATCACTTGTTCCCGGCTTTTGGTATATTGTATTGATAAAAGAAAAAGAAAGATATGAGTTAGCAAGCGTTTTTTTCAGGTACATGAAATTCAGACTTTTCATTCGTCTGCCATCATCATAATAATCATTAGTACCAAAGCCAGTACCCGTTAAACGATCTTGCCTGCTATTCCATGAAAGTCCTAGATCTCCGGAAAAATCATTTTTTGCATATTTAAGAAGGGCTGCATCATAGGCTAATGCATAATGATTCCAGTTTCTCCATGATAGCAACTTCTGACTGTCATATTTGAGATATTGCCTTCCTAATTTCAAATTATAATATTCATTAAATTTGATATTAACCCATGATTCTTTTAAAGAAAAGCTAATAGAATCGCTCCATACACCAGTTTTTGATACAATTGACTGATCGCCCCATGCATTTGTAGCCTGAAATGATATTCTATATGTCAGATTTTCTGCTTTATAATCTAAATTTAAGCGTGATCTTTGAGCAGTATAAATAGCTGCAGGTGTATTTTCTTCTGGTAATTTTATAGATCCATGATTAACTTCTGTTCTGGTTCTGAGTTCACCTGAGATTTTCACTTGTGCGTAATTAGTACTTAGAAAAAGGATTGACATTAGAGTAAATAAAAAAAATTTCTTCATTATGCTATATAATTAATGTTAATATAAATTTAATAATATTAACCAGTTTTTTCTAACAACCTTAAAACTGGCATTTTACAAAAAATAAAAAATAGATTAGGATAAGATATTTCAATAAATTACATTATAGTCTCCATACTATTCTTGTATTTAAACTATTCTTGTATTTAAGATAAAGTTCAGACTAATTTGGAACCTACTGATTCCATACGGGCAGAAGGAAAAAAAGTTATAAAAATACTGTGTTTATTATAGGAATTCTGTAATTTATTTTGTGTTAGGAGAATATGGAAGTGTAAAGATAAATGTAGTTCCAATACCTTCTTCGCTTTCAATCCGAACTTTTCCCCCATTCTTTTCAGTAAAATCCTTAACAAGGAAAAGACCCAGACCGGATCCACTTTCTCCCTCAGTTCCCATACTTGCAGTTTTTTTATCGTTCCTGAATATATCAATCATTTTAGACTTGCTCATTCCTACGCCGTTATCTATTACACTTATTAATACTTCATCAGATTCGACAGTAGCTTGTAGCATTATCTTTCCTCCTTTGTGAGTAAACTTAATCGAATTGGAAATAAGATTCCTGAAAATAGTATTAACAGACTGGGAATCTGCATAAACATTAATATCATCAGATATCTTGTTCTCAATTATAATATCCTTGTGTAAAGCTGTTACACTCAGCAACTGTACTACATTTTCTGCAAGCCTATGCAAATTCAATATCTCAGGATTAAGCTTAACCTCATTTGATTGGGATTCTGCCCATATTAATAGATTTTCAAGAAGTCCAAGGCCTTTCTTTGATGTTTCATGAATAATCTGCATGAAGGAATCCTTTTTATCCTGAGGAATATTCTGATTCATAATAAGAATATTAGAAAAACCAATTAAAGCATTAAAAGGCGACCTCATATCGTGTGCAATAATTTTAAAAAATTTATTCTTCACTTCAATACTATCCATCAAAGCTTGCTTTGACTTTTGCAATTCAAGATGAATTTTTACCCTTTGAAGTAACACTTTTGACTGAAATGGTTTTGTTACAAAATCTATAGCTCCAAGTTCAAAGCCTTTGACTACTTGCTCCACTTCAGTATTTGCAGTTAAAAAAATCACTGGAATTTCCTTTGTTGAATCACTTTTCTTTAATCTTTTACAAACTTCGTAGCCATCGATTACAGGCATATTAATATCCAGTAGAATCAAATCTGGTTTATCCTCATTAACACTATCTAGAGCTTCTTGCCCATTCATCGCCATAGCAATTTCGTAATCCTGGTCTCCTAAAATATTCCCCAGAACCTGAATATTCTCCGCTATATCATCTACGATAAGAATTTTCGAATTTTTTATATCTACTTCCACAATACTATTTCTATTATTTTATAACTGGTGCTAATTTCAAGGTGCTAAACCAATACAAAGTAATTAGCTATGTATTCATAATTTATGCAAATCAGTCAGGATTAAATATCTCTTTCATTTGACTCAAAGTAGCTTTCACCGATTTAATATTAAAAGATTTAGCATGATTATCCAAATCTAAAGCTATTCTTTTCAAGCTGCTAATCCCCTGATTCTCTGCA
>JAGLSB010000667.1 GCA_023135955.1 Bacteroidales bacterium
CTATCTGCGGAAATCGTAAGTTCAAGCAGCCTGATACTCAGATGGGAAATAGGCAATGGCATTCGCAGACTTGTTTTTTGTAAGGAAACCCAAATCGACATTGCTATTCCTGTTGATAGTGTTACTTATTTGCCTGACAGTGAATTTGGTTTTGGTGAAGAGCTGGGATCTACTGGCTGGTATTGTGTGTACAACGGCAGAGGCGATAGTACAATTATTAGTGGTCTAAATTATAACACCAACTATAGTTATCAAGTCATTGAATATATGGGTGATATCGGTAGCGAAGTATATTTTTCAAATCTGGTTGTTGGTAATCCTGGCATCTTTAGTACAGGCTTATTTACAGAGCAGACAACTATTACATTGGATAATGCTGATTTTAACGATTTCGCATGGGCTGACTATAACAATGATGGATACACAGACTTATTTATTCCAAGCTTGGCGAGTAAACTTTTTAAAAACAATGGAGATAACACCTTCTCAGAAGATCTAAATACTAACTTTCCAGACTATAGATATGGTTCTTGCGCATGGGGAGATTATGACAATGATGGTGACCTGGATATCATTCTCACAGGAGCAACAGGCAGCAATCCGAACTACAACCCTATAAGCTCTATATATCGGAATGATGGAGGAGGATTATTCTCTGAACAGTCCTCGATTGTCATCGAGCCCTTGTATTACAGCGATGTAGATTGGGGGGATTATAATGCTGACGGCTATCTCGATATACTTATTATGGGCGCATCGGGTGATGATTCAAACGTAATGCCATTAACTAAAGTTTATCTTAATAATGGGGACAACTCATTCACCGAGCATACAGAGTCTGTACTTGAGGGTGTATGCAAAGGAAGCGCTCAATGGGTAGATGTTGACAGCGATGGCGATTTAGATATCCATATCTCCGGTTCTAATGCAAATGATAATTACAATGAAAGTACAAACTTAATTTACAAGAATAATTCAGGAGTATTTAGCTACTGGGCTACCAACTTACCTCCCCTAAGGTCGTCTGAAACTGATTGGGGCGACTATGACCATGATGGAGACCTTGACGTAGTAATGACCCGCCCAGGTAGTGTATATGCATATGAAAATACCGGGACCTCTAATTTTATTAACATATTGAGTGATGGCTATGGATATAGTTCCGAGGGAGATGTTATCTGGGGTGACTATGACAATGATGGATATCTGGATATTCTATTCGGTAATTTTGGATCCGCAGCAATTATTTATAGAAATATCGAGAGTAGCGGTTTCGAGATTTATAATGACGGATCGTTTAAGTTTACTAGTGTTCAGGAAATGAATTGGTGCGATTATGACAATGATGGCGATATTGACATGCTGGTATACCCTTGGGGAGGGGTCGTAACCCTCTACAGAAATAACTTAATTATGGAATCTGGCGCTTTTGCCGTAAATACATCAGCTGAAGCTCCAACAGGGATAAAATCTATTAGCTCCCCAACAGGACTTAGTTTGCAGTGGTCACCAGTTCAAACTGACGAGTCTCCATCTAATAGTCTCAGCTATAATATCAGCATTGGAACAAGCCCTGATACGGCCAATATTACACCGCCACATTCTGATTCTACAGGCTTCCGGCTAATCTCAGGATTAGGAAATGCAAGTGTTGATAGTTCATATAGTATTACAAATCTGGAAACTGGAAAATATTACTGGCAGGTGCAAGCGGTTGACATGGCTTTTAAAGGCGGACAATGGTCGGCTATTGACTCATTTGAAGTGAAACATCTGCAGCCCTTCTTTTCATTCGATACAGTTTGCTTTGAATCAACAAGTCATTTCTTAGATCAATCTGTAGCCACAGATGAGATAATATCATGGACATGGGATTTTGGAGATGGTGTATATTCAACAGATCAAAATCCAACACATATTTTTACAAACTTCGGCACACATCAGGTAAAATTATTGGTTCAAACCAATGAATTTTCCGATTCAATAACACAAGATGTAATTGTTAAGCCAAAACCAACAACTGCATTTATCGCTGATGTTGTTTGTCAGGGAACTTCTACAGATTTTATAAATAGCACTACCCTAAACGGGACAACAATAACCAATTGGTACTGGGACTTTGGAGACGGAGCATTTTCAACTCTACAGGACCCACCTGCACATGGTTATCTGGTTACCGGGGATTATAATGTAAAGCTGGCAGCTTACGCTGATAATGGCTGTGCCGATTCTATAGAAAATACAGCAACTGTTGCAGAAATTCCAACCTCTAATATTGCTGCTGGAGGTAGTCCGGAATTTTGTGAAGGTGAAAGTGTTAAACTAAGTGTTTTTCAAAGTTCTTCTTTTAATTATCAATGGAAGATTGGAGGTGTCCCGGTTGCTGGTGCTGATTCCAGTGTTTATTATGCTATCGGGACTGGTGATTATACGGTAAGTGTCACAAATCAGATTGGAGGATGTAATAGTGAATCCGCCACTCCTGTCAGTGTACTTGTCTCTGCAACTCCACCTCAGCCACTGATTCAAACCAGTACTCCTACTACTTTTTGTGCAGGTGATAGTGTTATAATAAGTGTTACCGATAATGTAGATTACAGTTACCAGTGGAAACTTAATGGTGGAGCTGTAGGATCTGACACCAGTATTTTTGTTGCTAAAGAATCAGGAATCTATACTCTGGAAGTTAGCAACTCTACAGGCTGTACATCTTTGTCTACAAACTCAATTGTAGTTGTAGTTAATCCAGTACCATCCACGGTATCAGTAAGTGCAAATGGCCAAACTGATTTTTGCGATGGAGGATCAGTAGAACTGAGCGTACCGGATGACCCCTTGATGGATTACCAATGGATGGACGGAGATATAAGCCTTGGAGGAGAAACATCCAGTATATACACAGCAACCAGTACTGGTAATTATAAGCTTGTAATCACAAATTCAGATGCTTGTTTTATTCAAACTCAATCGAAAGCGGTAAATGTGTCTCCAACACCTACGGTTCCAACAATCAGTACTGTTGGAGCTGAAACTTTCTGTGCCGGAGATAGTGTTATTCTCAGTGTTAGCGATAATCCTGACCTGACCTACCAATGGCTACTAGGGGGAGGAT
>JAGLSB010000668.1 GCA_023135955.1 Bacteroidales bacterium
GATGAAGATCAGCAGCATCAACATCGCTATCGCAAAACACAGCCTTTTCAGCCAGAGAAACCAATGCCGCAGTAATGCTAGTCTTCCCTGCGCCACCTTTTCCACTTAATACCGTTATCTCCTTCATTTAATTTAACTTTTCTTTAAGTTTCAACACTAATTCCTTATAAAAGCCTTCCTCTATTTCACCTATATTATTTAAAATATTCCCAATTGCATAATCGGCTGCATATTCTTTACTGAAGGGGATTCTCCCAATTATTTCAATATCTTCCGCATCAAGATATTCTTCCATCTCATTATTTCCTATTCCGTCTTTATTAATAATTACTGCAAAAGGCTTTTTGATCTCTTGCATTAATTCTATTGTCAGTTTTAAATCATGCATGCCAAACGGAGTTGGTTCCGTTACCAACAAAACAAAATCGGCATCTGCTGCAGTTGTGACAACAGGACAACTAGTTCCTGGGGGAGCATCCATAAGGATTATTTCCGCAGAAGATTTATACTCTTTCTTAACATCCGCAATTAGCATTGTTTGCATGGACGAGCCTATTTCCAGTTCTCCCTGAGTCAATCCCAGTCCTTTCCCCAAATTATATTCTGATATTTCTCCAATCTTATGATCAAATTCAGGCATTGCATCATGTTTACAAGCATGGAGACAAGCTCCACATGAATGACAAAGGCTTGCATTTACTTCTGCAAATTTTACGGGTGGAATTACTACAATAGCGTTGAACTCACAATATTCAACACAATCGCGACAATAAGTGCATTTTGAATTATCGATTTTTGGAACAAGCTGATTTACATCTTTTCGACTGTTTTCTTTAGCACCCTGGAAAAAAATCAGATCATTTGGCTCTTCTACATCACAATCCATTAGCTGAACTTTATCTGTCCAGTATTTATGAATAAAATGATACAGATTCACGGAAACAGTTGTTTTTCCGGTTCCTCCCTTTCCACTTGCTATTGCTATTTTTAGTTGCATTAATTGAAATAATAAATGAATAAATGAGAGTGAAAATCAAGATTTTCCTTTCTTCCTTACGCCCCTGGCGTATTACTTTGCGACCTTTGCAGTTAAATCTCGGGGCTTCGGCTACGCTTCAGCCACCTCTGTTTAGTATATTTAATGCAGCTATTTTAAGAATCCCAATTATCGAGTTATGAAATCACCTTATAGTTAATGAACTGACTCAACTACTTCCCCTCTTACTAAACCACTCAACCACTCAACCACTAAACTACTAAACCACTCAACCACTAAACCACTAAACCACTAAACTACTAAACTACTAAACTACTAAACCACTAAACCACTAAACTACTCCCCTCCCTTCAAAGTCTCAATAATTTCCCCCACACTTCTATTATTATCAGGCAAAATAACCATCTGAATATTAAATCGTTCTAGAATATCCTTAGCTTTCGGACCGAAGTCACCAGAAATTACTTTTTTAACTCCCAACTCAACCATTTTCTCTGAAGTTTTTGTGCCGGCACCGCCCTGTGCATCGGCATATTCATTTTTGATAAACTCGACATTCCCTGACTCTTCATCGTAGACACAAAAAAAAGCGGCACGACCAAAACGTAAATCGAAGACAGAATTAATATCCTGTCCTTCAGAACTAATTACAATTTTCATAATTATAAACTTTAAATTTTATTTTTATATTCACCTAATATTATATTTGAGGATCCACAAAAAGCACAAACTACATCTCGACTTTCTAATGTATTATTAAATCTGGCAGAACAGTCCTTACACTGTGACCAGCTATTATCAAACTTTACATTTCCAAAAACGGATTTTAACTCCTTAACTTCAACTAAAGAAATGGCTATTTTTCTTCTGGCGCTTTCATAAATTCTTGCAAATGTAGCTCTGGAGACATCCATTAATTCACTTGCTTCTTTATGTGTAAGTAAATCATAATCAGCTAATTTAATAGCCTCATATTCCTCATAAAGCAAATCTATATCCCCGGTTTTTTTGCCTTTTATTCCAGTCGGATTAAATGACTTAAATCTTGGGGGACTTACGATTTTCCTAAGATGTTTTTTCCTTGCCATAAATATTTTCGACAAATATAATGAGAATATTCTCATAATGTAAATATTTAATAATAATTTGTTGCTTAATTTATAAACAGGGAATTATAATTTAAATCGATTTATATTCAACTGAAACTATTAAATAAACAATGAATGAATCGATTATTCTAAATAAGACTAATTACTAATACCCTGTTTTAATTTTTTTTCAGCATTTTAATTCTAAAAAAGAATTAAGATTATGTATTATTGTTATATTTATAACGTTAATTTCATTCAAACAAATTATTACTTCATAAAATTACTACTCAATTATGGACAAATCTCCTAACGATTACCACATTAGCTTTTTTAAACCAACAACTGCTCAAGCAAAAGCTAATAGAAATATGGTTGTTTGGTTAATTTCAATCTGGTTTATAGCAATCTTTGGATTTCAAATTTTACTTCGGCTAATAGAAAAACCTACTCCTGAACCTGCCTATTTAACTTTTCAAACTGTTTGGCAGAATGCTACAAGTGAATCTCCAGGAATTTTTGAATTACAAGAATTTGGAAAGACTTCTCTTTCAGTTTTAGGAAAGATAGCGATTGATCCTAAAGAAAGGATTGCACTGGATAATGCCCTAAGCTATTCTCTTTATCAACTTACCCCAGATTCACTTAAAGCCGATTTTGTTTTGAAGATAAGGGATTTTGAAAAAATTAAATTAGAGATACAAAGCATATCAGATCCAGAATATATCGTTGCTAAAAAATTATTATCGGCTGAATTAAGCCCAATTCTGAATTTATCGGATCTGGATGTAAGATCAAAAATATTACCACTGGAATTATCTTCTGAAAATGTTAATAATCTTACTGATTTAAGTTTAAAATCTCTCCCTGTTATTATGGAGAAATATCTTATTCATAATCAGTCATTTCTTACAGATACTAAGTTTCTTGGCTTTCCTTTCCATTATTTTTATACTGCTGTTTTTCTATTGATATTATTTATCGTGCTTTGCTTGATTTACAATCTAAAAACCGATAAACTAAACGGAAAACTCAATATCGCTGATTAATCTTTCAATAATCAAATTCAGAAAAAAAATATACAAATGAAAAAAATATATATTCTATCACTTTTATTATCAATACCTTTTTTATCCCATGCAGCTTCTGCCGCCTCTCAACTGGAGGGTGGTTTTAAAGTTGGACCTGCAATTATATTAATTTCAATATTGGTGCTTTTCGTAATGGTTGGCATCCTGTTTAGGGCTAAGGATACAACAGATTTCTATGCTGCAGGAAGAGGAATTTCAAAAGTGGGTTCCGGTATGGCTATTGCATCCAACTGGATGAGTGCCGCTTCATTCCTTGGTATGGCAGCACTTATGTATGGCTCAGGATATCATGGACTTGCATATGTTGTTGGCTGGACCGGTGGATATGTATTATTATTAATACTTATGGCCGGGCAGATTCGTAAATATGGAAAATATACAGCTGCAGACTTCATAGGCGACAGGTATTATTCACAGACATTACGAGCTGTAGGTGCAATTATTGCTATTCTTATTTCTATTTCATATTGTGTTGGTCAATTTGGAGGAATCGGACTCATGTTTAAATGGGTCATGGGAATAGATTATACATGGGCTGTTATTATCGGAGGATCGGTAGTATTAACTTATACCCTTATTTCAGGTATGTTGGGTGTTACAAAAAATATGCAGATCCAATATGTTATAATTATTATTTCCTTTTTGATTCCACTCTTTATTCTAAGCTATAAATTTGATTATTTCTGGATTTTACCTCAAATTGGATATGGATCAGCCGTTTCTGATGCTATTTCAGGTATCCCCTTAGCTGAAACAAATCAGCTTGTAAATTCTCTTGGCAATGGTTATGCCATTGTTCCTGTCCCTGAATATGCAATGCCTTGGGATACAGCTACGGGTAAAACATTTTTTCAATGGATAGCAATTGCTTTTTCTCTGATGATAGGTACAGCAGGTTTACCTCACGTTATTCAGCGTTTTTATGTTGTACCTAAAGCCAGCGATGCCAGATGGTCAGTTGTATGGGGATTATTCTTCATTTGCATCCTATACTGGAGTGCTCCGGTTTATGCTGCATTTGGGAAAATTCTATCTGCAAATCCTGAGGTTGGTCAATTATCAAAAGATGCAATCGTAGTTTATACAGCTCAACTTGGTAGTGTTCACCCATTAATCGTTGGATTTTTAGCCGCCGGTGGTGTTTCTGCTGCATTTTCAACCGTTTCCGGACTCCTTGTAGCTGGAGCATCTGCTTTTTCTCATGACTTATATGTTAAGGTTATTAATCCTGATGCTTCACCAGAAAGACAACTATTGTTTGCCAGATTAGGAACTGTTTTAATGGCTATAATTGTAACAATAATTGCACTGTTTAAGCTTGCTTTGATTGGTCAATTAGTGGCAGTAGCATTTTCACTGGCTGGATGTACCATATTTCCATTATTCTTACTTGGAATATGGTGGAGCGGTTCTAACAAAGAAGGTGCTATTGCAGGCTTAATTGCAGGAGGATTAGTATCAATAATTGCTTTGAGCTATTTTATTGCAGGAAAAACAGGTGCCACATGGCCATTACATGAATTTGTCGAGTACTGGCTGGGAGCCTGGTATTTCGCATGGATAGGAGCTCCAGTTGCAATAATAACGCATATTATTGTTTCTAAACTTACAAAAGAAACACCTGTTGAAATTCGTAAGTTCCTTATAGAGACAGTTCATTCCTAATGAGTTTATTCAAAAATAAAACTACAATAGCACTCATACTAATAATGTGTGCTATTGCTTTCACCGGACTTCTTATTTCATATATATACTATAAAAATTTAAATGAATCTATAGATCCAAGGATTGTAGAAGCGCGTTCTCTATATGAGAAATATAATGATTACACACAAAGTAATGACTTCGATGCGATTTTTTTATTAATGGACTCTGTTGAAGAAATTTATAAGTCGGTAGATCATTATAAAGATTCCTATGAAACCGGTGTATTGTATAATAATCGCGCAGCTTCTTTTCTTACAATGGCGATATATTCTAATGATTTAGATAGCATTTCACAGGATTCATTATTTAGTCTCGCTGAAATTTCAGCAAATAAAAGTGCTAATATTTATTTAGATTGGTTGGATAAATTTCAAAATTTAAACGAAAAAGAAATAAGGAATTTAATTTCTTTTGAATTTTATTCTGGTTTGGAACAATACGATTCCAACAAGAAAACCAAATTCTTAAAAAGCAGATTAAAGGAGATCCAGGATTCCCAAACAGAGACAAAAAGAAGACTATCTGTGACTTACAC
>JAGLSB010000669.1 GCA_023135955.1 Bacteroidales bacterium
TTTGTCAAAACTTTATATTCTTCTGAATAAGAATGTCTCTTATTCATTTCAATAATAAGTTCATCTTCAAAATTTTTATTTTGTGTGAATGAAAATTCCATAAGTACTCTGATGAAGTCATGTCCGGGTTTTGGACGAACATTCAATATCCTTTGTGGAAATAATCCTGAGTCAGTGGCAAGCTTCTGGCACTTACTTTTTTGATCATATGGAAGAATCATACTAAACATACCTCGCTTATTCAGAGTTCCTGAAACACCAATAAATAATTCCTCAAGTGTCAATTTTTCCTGGTGACGTGCATAAGATTTGGCTTCATCCGGATTTTTCAATGAATTACTAAAGTAGGGTGGATTTGAAATTATCAAGTCGAATTTATTCTTAGTTTGAATATGAAAGTCCTGAAAAGAATTTTCATGAATGCTGATTCTGTCACTCCATTCAGAATTTATAAAATTTTCTCTGGCCTGTTCACAGGAAGAATTATCAATTTCAATAGCGGATATTTTTACATCGGGATATCTTTGGGCTATCATCAGGGCAATTAATCCGGTTCCTGTTCCTACATCAAGAACATAAGACCCCCTGTTGGGGAATTTGGCCCATGCACCCAAAAGAACCCCATCGGTCCCTACTTTCATAGCCGAAGCAGACTGATTAATTGTAAATTTTTTGAATCTGAAGTAATTGTTTGCCATTTGTGAGGGTTGCTCGTTACCGGTTTAACTCCTTTCAGTCGTTGTTTCAAGTTTGCTCCTTTCAGTCGCGTTTCAGGTTCTAGTTTGTCTCAACCTTAAACCTTTTAAACCTGAAACTCGGAATTGCTGCACTCGATTCTGATTAATGGTTTCCTGTTCTTCCCAGCAACCAGCAACTTATTCTCATTCTTTTCTCCCAATTGCACCTATTCCAAATAGAGCAAAATCATATTTAACAGGATCATCGGGATCGAATTCTCTTAACTTGTGTGTAAGGTAACTGACAGATTTCCAGTCGTTTTGCTTTCTCTTTAATAAACCAAGTTCTCGTGCCACTGATCCTGAATGAACATCAAGAGGAATGTATAATGCCGATGTTGGTATCTCATTCCAAATACCAAAGTCCACACCATTCTCATCTTTTCTCACCATCCAGCGCAAGAACATGTTCAACCGTTTAGCCGCCGATTTGCGATCGATATCTGCAATATGCTTTAATGTTCTTCCGGGGAAGGGAATACTGAAAAACACTTGTCTGAAATGCCTCAAAGTATCAGGAATATTCCCATACAGTTTATATCCATCGTAAAACACATTTTTAAGTCCACCATGATTTCTATAAATATTCTGCAGCGATCTCAGAAAAAACACACAATCGGTTCCATTGAAGGTTCGGTGTTTAAAATTCTCAAATCCCTGAAGCATATAATCTTCGGCAGTTGTAAGAAACTCAAATGGTCCTCCGGGCATATCCTCGAGAATATAAAAAGCATTTCTGATAATAACAGGTCTCTGGCCCCAGGCAAGACTGGCAGCGATAAAACCTGCAATTTCAATATCTTCCTCTTTAGAGAAATAATGAGGCACCTGAATTGGATCTGTTTCAATAAAATATTTCTGATTGAAATAAAGATATTGCTCCTCAAGTAATTGATATAATTCTTTTCGTTTCAAATTATGAAGGGACGAGAACTATTATTATAATATCCTACCGTCTTTAATATTTATCATCCTGTCAGACATTCCTGCCAACTCTTTATCATGAGTTACGATAATAAATGTTTGTGAGAGCTGATCTCGAAGATCAAAAAACAGTTTATGCAATTCTTCTTTATTTTTTGAATCGAGGTTTCCGGAAGGTTCATCAGCTAATATTACAGATGGATTATTAATAAGAGCACGGGCAACAGCAATTCTCTGTTGTTCTCCTCCAGAAAGCTCTGAAGGTTTATGATCCATTCTATCTCTTAAACCCATTAAGTCAAGTAACTCAAGGGCTTTTTTCTCAACTTTTGATCTATTTTCTCCACTTATAAAACCTGGAATACAGATATTCTCAAAAGCATCAAATTCGGGCAAGAGATGATGAAACTGAAAGACAAAACCAATATTCCGGTTCCTGAATATTGCCAGTTTCTTACTTTTAAGACCTGTAATATCAACTCCATTAATTACAACTTTTCCGGCATCAAATGGAAGAAGTGTACCAAGAATTTGCAACAAGGTAGTCTTCCCTGCACCACTTGATCCAACAACAGCCACAATTTCCTTTTTCTGGATATGTATATCAATACTTTTAAGCACTTTTAGCTCACCAAAACTTTTCTCGATATTTTCAGTAATGATCATATGCGCCAGAATTATTAAAGATTAATTACTCTATAAAGATAAAAAACATATACGGCTAACAATAAAAATCCTTCAAATCGGGAAAGTTTAGATTTTCTTAAAGGCAATATCAGAAGAAACAAAAGAAAAGAAATAGATAGCATCCAAATAATATCTGAGCTCACCATGACTTTGGATATTTCTATCGGTCTGATAATTGCAGTAATTCCGAGTACGCTAGATATGTTAAAAATATTGGAACCAATTATATTACCAACAGATATATCTGTTTCTTTTTGAATGGCAGCAATTATGGATGTTGAGAGTTCTGGAAGACTTGTACCAATGGCGATCATAGAAATAGAAATGACTCTCTCGCTTACACCAAGATCATTTGCAACAATAATGGCACTATCTATCAACAAGCTGGATCCAACAACGAGTCCGGCACAAGCAGCTATCAAAATTCCTAAGATAGCCCAGATATTAAGGTCAGTCTTCTTTTCAATGGGATTGCTCTGGACATTGTTCTTCGACTTCCTTATGGAAAAAACAATGAATCCAATAAGCAGGAAAGTAAAGAGTAAGCCCTCCCATCTTACTAAAATATGATCTAAGGAAAATACAAAAAACAAGATACTTAATAGCATCATAAAAGGCCAGTCGACAAGAAGTGTAGTTTTTTTAACAGTAATTGGGACTATTATTGCAGATAGAGCAAGGACAAGTGCAATATTTGATATATTCGAACCTATTACATTTCCAAGGGCTATTTCAGGATGGCCTTTTAGAGCAGCTTGTACACTAATTAAAAGTTCCGGAGCAGATGTCCCAAATGCAACTACCGTTATTCCAACTATCAGAGTTGATAGTCCGAAATAACCTGCCAAAGCTACACTACCCTTAACCAGAAACCGGCCACTGCCAATTAACAATGCGAATCCCAGCAAAGCCAGCGAATAACTTCCTAGCATATAATTTGGTTATAAAATGACAGATCAGTCGGTATCCATTTTCTTCTTGACATTTTTCACAATCTCTTGTGTGTCTTTAGTGATATCTTTCTTTATATCCTTAAAGTCCTCAACAATACCACCTGAATTGTTATGAATTTCTTTCTTGATATCATCTGTCGCTTTCTTGAATTCCTTCATTCCTTTCCCAAGACCTTTTGCTAATTCAGGAATTTTTTTGGATCCAAACAAGAGGAGGACAACGATAAATATGATTACAATTTCAGGCCCGCTTATAAATAACATATCTTTCATTTTTACTTACACAAAGATAAGAGAATAATTGAAATGTAGAAGAACCGCAGAACTACTTCTAAAGGTATTTGTTGTGAACATCTGACATTTAACAACTACATTGAAATTAGCAAAAGATTATTTCCCAACTTCCAATGGACAAATATTCACAACAAATATTTACAAAGTATATTTACTTTTTCTTACCTTCTTCAAGGGCTGTATCTCCCTTTTTCTTCATTGTTTCATAGGTAACAGGAGTCGCAATAAAGAGTGAAGAATAGGTACCAACAATAACACCGACAAGAAGAGCAAATGTGAATCCTCGTATAACTTCACCTCCAAAAATGAATATGGATAGAAGGACTACAAAAGTACTCAAAGATGTACTGAATGTACGGCTAATTGTAGAATTCAGTGCAGAGTTCATTGTTTCTTTAAAACTACGTTTCCGGAAGAGGCTTTTATATTCCCTTATACGGTCAAATACAACCACTGTATCATTAATTGAATAACCAACAACAGTAAGTATAGCTGCAATAAATGCCTGATCAATTTCCAATGAGAAGGGCAAAATGTCGTGGAATATAGAAAACAATCCAAGAACAATCAATACATCATGTACCAAAGCAGCTAGGGCTCCAAGTCCATATTGCCAGTTTCTGAATCGAATTAATATGTATAAGAAAATTATAAGAAGTGAAAAGAAAATAGCCAGAGCAGCAGAAACCTTGATATCATCTGCAATCGTAGGGCCAACTTTATGCGAACTCCTAATATAATCATCCGATGTTATGAAACGGTCCAAACTAGCATCCTCAGCAAGATAAGGTTGCAATCCGTTGAACATTTTTGCCTTAATGATTGAGTCTACATTATTCTCCTCGTTATCAATCATATATTTGGTAGTAATCCTTACTGTGGTTTTCTCTCCAAATGTAATTACAGTTGGATCTTCACCGAATTCATCACTTAGTACAGAACGAATATCATCAGTTACAACTTCAGATGGAAATTCAATAACATAATTTCTTCCTCCAGTAAAATCAACACCCTGGTTCAATCCTCTTACAAAGAGCGAGGCAATTCCAATAAGAACAATTGCAGCAGAAAGAACATAAAATTTCTTTCTTGAACCGATAAAGTCGATATTTAGATTTTTAAATGCATTTCTGGTCAGGTTTGTATCGAAGGTAAGCTTCTTGTTATTTTTCAGCATTGTTTCATAAATCAGGCGAGTTATAAAGATTGCTGAGAATAATGAAGTAAGAATACCAATAACGAGTGTAGTTGCAAAACCTTTAATTGGACCGGTACCAAAGAGGTACAGGATAACACCAGTTAATAGGGTTGTAACGTTTGCATCTATAATTGCTGAATATGCTTTCTTATAACCATCGGCAACGGCAAGTTTTACTCCTTTACCAGCAGTGAGTTCCTCCCTGATTCTCTCATAAATAAGAACGTTTGCATCAACCGACATACCAATTGTAAGGATTATACCCGCGATACCCGGAAGGGTAAGAACGGCCTGCAGAGATGCAAGTACACCTATCAGGAAAAACATATTTGCAATCAGGGCTAAATCAGCTACAGCACCTGCACGGTGACTATAGTAAAAGACCATGTATGCCAAAATTACCAAAAAGGCAATCAGGAATGAATTTAAACCTGCGTCGATAGAAGACTGACCAAGTGATGGCCCGATAACTTCACTTGACTCAACCCTTGCTTTGGCATCCATTTTACCCGATTTAAGAACATTAGAAAGGTCGGTAGCCTCTACAGGAGTAAAATTACCAGTAATTGTTGATGAACCACCTTTGATTTCCGAGTTCACATTAGGGGCAGACACAACAAAACCATCTAGAAGAATTGCAATTTGTTTTCCTGTATTTTCACGAGTCAGATTTGCCCATCTTTTCGCTCCCTCTGAATTCATAGAAAAATGAACTTCAGCTTCATTTCCAAACTGTCCATAAGCCATATTTGCATTGGTCACATACTTACCACCCATAGATGCTCCTCCATCACGAGTAGCTTTAAGAGCATATAATTCTACAAAAGCAGCATTATTAGCCATCGGTTTATGAGACCAATAGAATCTGTTATCTACTGGGAATAATGCTTTTATCTGAGGACGAGCCAGATATGAATTTACGAGAGCAGTATCTTTAACTTCTGCCACACCAACGATTGATCCGGGAACCGGGCGCATCTCATTATCGAGAAAAGGGGTTAGAGCAGTAAATAATGGATTTTCTTTTTCCATTTGCTCTTGCCCAAGATCAAGACCTGTCGAGTCAGCGCTATCAAAAAGTCCTATCTCACCAGTTGAGTCATTGGCATCCCCAAACAAAGAGATTTCTTCATCCTGAGCATCTGCTTCATCAACTTCAGGGCTTTGTGCTTGTTCAACAGTGATTATATCTTCACCTTCATAAAGCATTTCGCTTAACAAAGTATTTGCCTCTTGAAGATATCCAATTATTTCATTGTTATTATAAGTAGTCCAGAACTCAAGATTTGCTGTACCCGTTAAAAGTTTCGTTACCCTTTCAGGATCTTTTACTCCCGGTAGCTCAATTAATATTCTACCTTGACGTTCTAGTCTCTGGATATTCGGTTGAACGACACCAAAACGGTCAATTCTGTTTCTTAATACATTGAATGAATTTTCAATTGCAGATTCTGCTTCTACTTTTAAAAATTCCAATACATCCTGGTTAGAAGTATTCAGATCAATTATTCCTCTGGTTTCCGGAGTCATAAAGAATTGTGCCATTTGGCCTCCAGGACTAAGCTCTTGAAAAGACTCAGCGAAAAGCTCAACAAAATCGGCCTGACTAGTAGCCTTCTTTTCTTTTGCTGATCTCATTGTCTGAGTGAAAATAGGGTCTTTCAAATAATGAGGTGCTGCGTTGGAAGTAATTACATCCTCGACCGAAATTTCGAGAATCACGTTCATTCCGCCTTTAAGGTCAAGGCCAAGATTAATTGTTTTTTCAGAACATTCTTTGTAGGTGTATGATCTCAGCCACAAAAAATTATAAACTTCTTCTTCAGCAATGGAATCGAGATATCTTCGCTCCTGTACAGGATCTCCCTGAGCAAATTCAACTGCGTCCTTTTCAACCTTTGAGGCAAAAAAGGTAAATGATAACTGATAAACCACTACGAGGGCCAGTACTATAGCGAAAAACCGGATGGCTCCTTTATTCTCCATTATTATTAATTTTTATGTATGAATTAAATTCTGTTTGCTTTCAAAAAATGACGGGCAAATATAATACATATTTTTAAGAATTCATATTGATTTAATAGGTTTAAATACTGATGATTATTCCATAATTTTCCTGCCATTCAAATAAAAAAAAATCCGGTTAACAAAATTGCTAACCGGAGTAAATATTATTGCACTGTCTAATGCTTCCTAAAACATTTTCATATCGTCCAAAACACCCATAACAGTTTTAACTGAGGCAGCTGAATCTTGTAATAATTTATTCTCATCTTCATCTAAATCAATTTCAATAATTTCCTCTATTCCATTGAGGCCTAGTTTAACAGGTACACCAAGATAAATATCTTTTATTCCATATTCACCATTAAGGTAAGTACAAACCGGGAAGACTCTGTTCTGATCTTTAACAATTGCTTCTGCCATTTGAGCAGCTGCAGCTCCCGGAGCATACCAGGCAGAAGTTCCCATTAAGTTAACAAGCTCTCCACCACCCTTACGGGTTCTATTAACTATCTTCTCAATTTCTTCTGAACCCAGTAATTCTGTTAAAGGTATTCCGCTTACTGTAGTATATCTTGGCAGAGGCACCATAGTATCGCCATGTCCGCCCAACAACATTGCCTGAATATCTAAAGGAGAAATATCGAGCGCATTAGCAAGAAAAGCCTTAAACCTACCGGTGTCAAGAATTCCTGCCATTCCGAATACTTTATTAGAAGGTCTTTTTGAAGCCAGGAATGCAGCATAAGACATTACATCCAATGGATTTGAAACAACAATAATAATTGCATTCGGTGAATATTCAATGGCCTTTTCAGTAACCTCTTTAACAATTCCTGCATTGGTTTTGATAAGGTCATCTCTTGACATACCTGGCTTTCTTGGTAGCCCAGAGGTAATTATAACTATATCAGAATCTTTAGTTTTTGAATAATCATTTGTGGATCCTATTACTCTGGTATTAAAACTATTGATAGGGGATGTTTGCCAGATATCGAGAGCCTTACCTTCAGCTAAACCTTCTTTAATATCAACAATTACTACTTCTTTAACCAGATCTTTGTGGGCAAGAACATTAGCACAAGTTGCACCAACATTTCCTGCACCGATAACAGTAATTTTGTTCATTTTTATGAATTTTATTTATTTATTTATTAATACAGATAATTTCTTTGTGTAATTTCGAATATAAAATTCTGATTTAATGATATTTATATATTAATCAGGGAATATCAAAAATAGTAAAAATATTTAAGTAAATAAATTTTTATGCACGAAGAAAAACATATTCTGAAGCATATAATTACTATCACCAGGGTTTCGATATCTGGTCAAAAACAATAAAATCTTAATGAGTATTGGGAACTTTCCTATGAAGATTGAAGTAAAACTTATAACATCACTATTCGATTAAGGCATCAAAATCTTCTTCAAGTCTGGAGTCCTCAACCCAATTGTATAAAGTAAGTGATCTCAGGTTATAAAAATAATTCCAGTAATTTCTCAGTGCTGAGAGGTAAGAACGCGTAGCCTGGTCTTTTTCCGTTTGTGCAACATTCAAATCCAGGACCGAAATTCTACCGATCAGGAATCTTTGTTTTGTCACTTCAAACCTTTTTTCTCCTATAATATCTGCTTTGAATGCAATTTCCAATTGATCATCCTGAAGGTTAAACTGCATTACGGCCAGATATACTTCCTGTTGAAAATCCATTTCTGCCTGTTGTACCGTAGTTCTAGTAAGTTCGAGAGCTGATTGAGCCATTTTATATTTACCTCTTCCAAGTCCCCAGTCGAGAATCGGAATCTCAATTCCCAACCTTACAACTTCCTGATCCTGGGGATTAAGGTAGACCTCATTCAGTAAATTGGCCTGCTGTGTTAAACCAAAGTTGGCATAAAGCATAGCATTAAGGCCCTTTTCCGATTTTGTTCTTTCTACATCCCTGTTTGCCTCAAGGAGTTGTCTCTTACGGTCCATAATATCCGGATTGCTCTTCCATGCTTCTTCGAGTGCCCGGTTTAAATCAATATATAATTCCGGGATCTCAGCAGGAATAATAAGCTCAATATTTTCGTCCTGACCAAGTCCAAGGAATGAATTCATCTGGAATTTTTTTATTTCCAGATCTATATTGGCTTCATTTAATGCGGTACCTGTATTCAAATATGCCAGTTCCATTTGCAGAAGATCGTTTTCTGCAATCGTACCTAACTGATATCTTCCACTTGCTATCCGATATAAAGTATCGGCATTAGCATAGTTCAGTTCTGCAATCTCGATGTTTTTTTGTGCTACAGCCAGATCGAAAAAGTAATTTACTGATCTCAATGTTACCTGCTCTATGTCGTTAATATATTCCTTCTTTGCAGTTTCGTATTTGAGAGGCTCTATTTCTTTAAGCCAACGTAAATCATTATAGCCATTTATAGGCTGTCTTATACCTACACTTATTGGATTGGAAAGATAAGAAGTCACTCCATCACTACCGAGGATATCAATACGCTGTAAATCGGAACTCACAAAAATACTTCCTCCGGTAAACCCAATATTTTGCTCAAGTTCCACATTAAATGAATTTTTAATCCTGTTACGCGGAATAAAGGCTTCGGTACCGTCATCAAGAAAATCACTTACAATTGAACGATCTAAATCCGGAAGTTGAGAATTCAGTGTCAGGGTAGGAAGAAACTCAGCTTTATGCGTTCTGAATTCCCAATAGCTCTGACGAAATCTGTGTCTCGACATTATAGCCATTGGCGAATTCTGTCTGGCAATATAAATAATTTCTTCAAATGTATATTTCCGAACTTCCTGGGCATTTCCTGGAATAGAAAATAAAATACTAATTATCAGAAGTAAATAAATTTTCTTACTCATAACGAATTGATTCAATAGGGTCTTTTTCAGATGCGCGTTTAGCTGGAGAATAACCGAATATTATACCCACAGAAGCAGAAACGACAAATGCAATTAATACAGAAAAGGGTGAAATAAGTGTTTGGATATCGGAAAA
>JAGLSB010000067.1 GCA_023135955.1 Bacteroidales bacterium
TAATTCCATGTTCTCATCAGGGCATGCTGCAGCACTGGTAGTTGATCCTGATTATCTCCTACTTCCTCAAGAATTTTCTGAACGAGTTTGTCATCAATTGATGACCCAAATAATTTTATCGGCTCTACAATTACACTCTTAAAATTTTCACGGGACATCCTTGGAATTAGATAATTGGATTTATTTATTAAAGCCGTGAAATTCTGAAACCGCGAACATTCACCTATAAAATCGGAACGCATTGTTATAATGATGTAAACGGGTACGTCACTCTGATTTACTAAGTCTACAAGAAAATCAGCATATTCTTTCCTCGATAGAACAGAGTCCTTTTCCTCACCTAAGGAAGAATAGCGAAACAATTCTTCAAACTGGTCAATTACAAAAACATTTGATTTTTTTGTTTCTTCATGGTTTTTCTTCAATAATAGAGAGACAGATTTTTTTATAGATGAGATGTCTTTTTTTGTATCTGGCGAATTAGTTAAAGTTGAATTAACAGACTGAAATAAATTCTCAAAGGGCATACTACCTGGCCTTGTTTTTATAACATTCCAATTCCCTTTTTCAATTACTTTACTTAAAACTCCACAATAAATAAGGGATGATTTTCCACTTCCTGATGAACCTATTACTGCAATAAATTTATTTTTCAATAAACTATTTACAACATTATCGACCTGACCTTCCCTTCCAAAAAACAAATGTGATTCCTCCTGAGTAAAAGCCCTTAAACCCGGAAATGGGTTTAATTTATTATCCGATTTTTTTACCGATGATGGAACAGCCATATTAATATTGTTAGATTAAATTCTTATACCAATTACAAGAATATCGTCAATTTGAGGATAATCACCTCTCCAATCCTCTAATACTTGATTTAAAATATCTTTTTGTTCGTGTATAGGTTCTTGATGAATTTTCAGCAACAATTCTCTAAACTTCTTGATCATAAATTTTCTTTCCTTTGGTCCTCCAAACTGATCGGGATAACCATCGGAGAATATATATAAAACATCGTCCTTTTGAACGTCTAAATCAGTCTTGGTAAAATTCTTAAGTTTTTCATCCAGGAATCCACCTACAGGAAATTTATCAGATCTTACCTGTAGAAGTTCTCCATCTCTAATAAGGTAAAGGGGATTATATGCACCAGAGAAACTCAATTTCTTCATCTCGTCATCGAGGCTTATAAGCGCTATATCCATCCCGTCTTTAACAGAAGAAGAATCACGACTCTGACGAAGAGTTTCTGTAACACCTTGATTTAATGAATTCAGGATTTCATCAGTTTCATAAACCCCTTTTACATTGACTGTATAATTCAACTGATTATTTCCTACAATAGACATAAAAGCACCCGGGACACCATGTCCTGTACAATCGACTGCTGCAATAAATGTTTTGTTATCTTCATGTGACATCCAGTAGAAATCACCACTAACAATATCTTTCGGCCTGTATAGTATGAAAGAATTCTTTAAATATCTTTTCACAAAATCATCAGGAGGAAGAATAGCATTTTGAATACGTTTAGCATAATGTATACTGTCTTCTATATGCTTATTTTGTTCTTCAATTTCCAGATAAGCCTTTTGTAGTGATTTATTAATATCTGAAAGAATATTTCTTTGCTCTTGAATAGAATCTCTCTGGGCTTCAATTTCTTCCTTTTGGGACTGAATTTCAGCAGTTCTTACTTTAACTTTTTCCTCAAGTTCATAATAATAGCTTTCCAACTGCTCAATCATACCATTAAATTGTTCTGATAGGGAAGCAATTTCATTATTACCAACTATATCGGCCCGTTCATTCATATGACCGTTTGAAATTCTATTTACTTTTTCAACGAGAAGTTTTATTGGATCTGTTATTACTCGTGTTTTTCTGTACAACATAATTACCACAATTAAGATAGTAATCCCGAATATGATAAAGAATTTGAATAACTCCGACCTCAATGATTTGGCTTCAGGTCCTTTATCGGATACAATCCTAATAACTGATTCCTTATACAAATCAGTATTTTTCCGAACCATATAAATGTAATCGTATTGCAATCTTTTTTTATCTGCTTTTTCATTAATTATAAATCTCTGTTGTGTTTCGAGGACAGATTTGTATATGGCAAGATGTTTGGGTTCCAGTGTAGCATTTTTATTCAACGAAAAGGGATTATCGGAGCCTATGAATAGATCAACAGATTCTATACTTTCTTTTTTCAATGAAATATTATTCAGCCTATCCTTAACAGATTGTATCAAGGTATCCGCTTTGGGAGAGTAAATCCCTAATTCTATGATATATTTCCCGTCAAGAGTAGGTTGATAAGTAAATTTCTTAAGTCTTTTTGTTTTGTCTTCAATAGCAAACCGCTCACTTACGAAACCCTCTGATTCAAATACATTCTCAATTAGTTCCTGGTGTTCGATTCCAAAACTGAATAAATTTAAATTTCTAT
This sequence comes from Bacteroidales bacterium, assembly GCA_023135955.1. GTDB lineage: Bacteria > Bacteroidota > Bacteroidia > Bacteroidales > JAGLSB01. Next base: position 2,462 of record JAGLSB010000067.1, read on the forward strand.
CATTTTCGAAAGTTGTATTTACGATAGTACCCATTTTATTGATAACATAAAGATCTTCAGAAACAGGATTCATCCCTAATTCTATTCTTAATTTATTTAAATCAATGGTTTCTATACTGGTAGTATTTTTAAAATAGTCATTTACAAGATTCTCACTGTACTCACGCATTTTTTTATCTAGCTGCTCTTCCAAAATATCCAAAGCCATATCTTGCATTTCATGAATATGCTTGATCTCGTCGGTTATTATAAGGTTCTCATTTTCCGAAGCATTTACCAAAATACTTTTTGTTTGTTGATAATTCAGAACCCCTAATAATAAAAGAGCAAGTATTGCTGGTAAAACAATATTAAAAATCAACTGTCGGAAAATTGTGGTTCTTTTTTCCATTACTAAATTATTGTTTAATTAAAGAGTTGCTACTACGGTCTTTAAGGAACAAGCCCAACACCGATAGAAAAATTTCTTCATGGTCGAAAATTAATTCTTTCAAATCTTCTCCCTTTAGAATTAAAAGTGATGTATCCTTCTCAGGAATAATCCTCAAATTCTTCAGATTCCCAAAATCTGATTCTTTTATCCTATAAAAATCACCAGTATCAGCAACAGGAATTTGATTTCCCTCACCCAGTATTTGAATACTTCCTTCTGAAGTATACAAGAAGTAATCCTTGACTCCTGAAAGAGGCAGCTTAAATTCGATTCCCTTCTCAAGTACCGTTCGTGAGAATAGTCGTGAAATCTGAAATAATTCGGATATAGAAATTATTTTTGATAATGGAGAAGATTTCAGGATTTCAAAATTATCCTTAGAATACTGATTATCCTTTTCTTCCAGATTTGAAATAATTGTCGCAAGTTCTAATCTTCTTTGCAACTCTATTCTTGATAAAACAGAATAGAGAACTTCTTTATTCAGTAAGAACATTTGATGTGTTGCAATTTCAGCAACTTTTAAATTCGGATTAAAGAGATGTGCAATTAGATTATTATCAGCCTGATAATTCTTTATTTTTGATGTTTCTTTGATGGCAAGAATGAGAGTATATGTATCAAGGTAATTATAATCGCGGTTAAAAATGGCATGTATAATTTTCTCATTGTGAAGAATTTCAATAGGATATTCTGATTGCAGGTTCTGAATTTTACTTGTTTCATTACTAAACTCGAGTATTGCAAAAAGATTCGCTTTTATACTTTCATCCACAAAAAGGTCAAGCAATTCTAATGAAAAGCCAATACTTTCACCCGATCCGGTCTCAATATTTGATTTTATCTGGGCAATTGTCTTTGTATCATACAAAAGAGATAAAGTAATGAAAACATGGTTGTAACTGCTTCCTATTTCCGCTTCCAATGCATCTATAAGTTCATCTGAAAAGGAACCCTCCCTGAGACTTTGCTTTATAGAAATATTCCATGCTGTTACTCCAATCAGCTTATATAAATGTTCAATTAGTCTTTGACGGAATTGCAAATCAGGAATATAGTCCAATTTCACCAGAGCTTTAAAACTTTCAATATGTATTCTTGAAAGTGGCTGATCTAACTTTGTCAAAAGATAAGGTATGGCTTTATCTGTTTCAGACTTACTCATTAATCTGATGATCCTAATCATTAACTTTTCTGAAGAGGTGCTTTTGTAAAATGCCTGATCAAGCTTATCCAGAAAATCATCTACAATTGGAGCAAGAGAATTAAAAGCAAAGGGATAATATACTTTATGATCAAGCATATCTATCAAAGTAGATCCATAATCCAGCATCTTCATCTGCCCCACAAGCCTGATAGCAGAAATTCTTACATCAGTAACATTATCTTTTAGAAGTAAAGGCAAAAATGATCCGGCTTGTTCTTCGCTTGATTTTCCGATGGCAACAAGTGCTTTTAAGCGATCGTCCGGTAATTGAGAATGAGCAAGTTTATTGATTGTTTCAATGTTGAGTTCAGATGTTTTCAGTTTAAACCTTTCAATCAGGCTTCTAAAAATACCCTTTGATTTTTTATCAGAAGACTTTTCAATATCTATTAATAGATTCTGAGATTCGAAGATATTTAATCTGGATATCCATCCAAGAGTCAGAGTCCGTAATGAATCTGTTCCAGATAGCAATGGCTTCATATTTCTTGAAATAAATCCATTCCATGTTTGGGGAGCAAACTCAAGAATATTCTCAATATTTCCAGAATTATCAGATTTTGTAATCGTTCTCTCATTCAAATTATTATCCTCAGAATCCGATGTAACAGTTTGTTTAAATTTGACCAGAGCACCCGTTAATGAATCTTTATAGGCTCGATGAAGTAAAAATGCAGCCACTATCCATAAAACCAGAATTATTGTAAGAACAAATGAGAAATGAAGCAAATTTATTGAGCTTATCATAGCCAAACCAACCAAAAGAAGTCCACCTGCAAGAGCAGCCAGCTCATTAATAGTGCCATCAATTCTAGATTGAACATCATACCTAATATCTGAATCAAGAGATTGGTAAAGAATTTTTGATGAGGGAACTTCGACCGAATCCTTCAAAGATTTAGAGAATAGTTTTCCTGATACAGTCAATAAGAAGAAAAAGGTAAATCCTGCAGATGTTGCAGTAAAACCATAAAATTTGCCGACAAAAAGGGCACCTATGACAAATATTCCTAAAATAATGGGAGCTATTGCTAATGCTACTTTTAAGCCATAGGTTTTCATTAAACGTGTATAAACAAAGGTTTTAAAAACTAGAGAAAAAACCATTACGGTACCCATAAATACCCCAAGAAAAGAAGCAAGCGCATTTGAATCTGGAAAATTCGTTTCTGTTACCACAAGAAATGAATAATGAATAAAGAAGGCTGCCAAAACAGATAAAACCACAAAACTAACCATTAAAACAGTGTACTTCTCCCTGAAAAGATCCAGGAAATTACTTCTTTTTTTGTCTGACTTTTCAATATTTTCTGTTTGACCCTTAAGTGAATATCTTGAAGATATATAAATTTGAACTAACAAGGCTACAATCATACTCCCTGAGCAGATGTACAGGCTATTAAGGATATGAAACTTAAAGCTAAGTAAGACAGGAATAGCATATGAAACAACGATTATCCCTACAATCATACCAGTATCGATTATACCAAATAAACGCTTTCCTTGCCTCAGGCTAAACATTCTTCCAACTGTACCCCAGAAACCAAGAAAGCTAATAATGATAAGAGGTCCCATGAGTACCAACATCACAAATGTCAGATCCTCGTTGCTGAAAAACGTGAAACCAACTCTCAGACCAGTCGTTACTATAGCCACAAAAAGTAAGTTTATTACAGCAAAAACTGAAAAACGAATCCTGGATTGTAAAAAAGAATAAATCGAGGTTATCACTACCCCAACAGCACCTGAATATGCAAAAGCTTTTGGGATCAGTTCGGCACTAAATACTTCAAGAAAATATGATTGAGCACTCACGTCGAAAGCACCAGCAAATATCCCAAGAAATACAGATTGAAGCAAAAGAATAAGTACACTGGATACTTCTTCTTTTTCAATATTTAAATTTTTTCGGAGTCCTGATGCCATTTTTCTCCTAAAATTAAATAGTTTTAATGTACCAAAATACTAAATTATTTTATACGAGCAGACGATTTTCATCAATAAAAAAAAGGTGTTTATCAAGTTTTGTAAATTTTATTCCAACAATTAATAAGTATAATAAAATATTCCTTCCTTAATAGCCTGTTTCTTAGCTTATTATGAAGTCTTTGCGAAATAATATCAATAATAGTATTGTTATTCTTAGTTTTTTTTTAATACTTTTAATTAAATTATTTGACGAAGTATTATGTTCGATTTCGGAGATATCGTAGATAAAAAGATTGCTCGCAGACGTGAAGTAGTGTTCATAATATTGGCGGGGTTCTTCCTCGGAACTCTAGCAATATTAAACATTCTGGGGATTTCACGGCAAATAGATTTGTCCTTTTCAATTGGTGAAATAACCATTCCTTTTATTGTTTTCGTTGGTGTTCTGCCTTACCCGATTACATTCCTTTGTACAGATTTTATTTCTGAGCTTTACGGAAAAAGAAGAGCAAATATTATTGTTTGGGTAGGATTAGCACTGAATATATGGGTTTTGTTTATTCTTTGGGTTGGTGGTGCCCTTCCTCCACAACCAGAATTAATGGAAAATGGATTGCCTGCAATTGACGACT
>JAGLSB010000670.1 GCA_023135955.1 Bacteroidales bacterium
ATTGAAATTTAGCCATTGCCTTAATTCAATCGGGAGATGATTACTGTATGATTCTTTCCCTAAAAGTAGCATTATATTGTTGATATACAAAAGTATAGTAGATTTTTTTAACTTCGTAAAGTAGAACTAAGCGTTAAACTGCTTCAAATAGCTTTGATTCCTACTTCAGAAGTACTGCCCATCAAAGTATTGCATTCATCTAAGGTTCTTGACAGTTGATAACTATTGTCTTCATAATTCGATATACTTGACAATAATGGTCTTTTTTTACGTCATAAATGAAATAATTAACTACCTTCAGTAATATTGGTGGTAGCTACCTTTGGATATTGGTATATAGTAAATAAAGAAATTCAAAATACTAGCCTATCCTCCACCTTGAAATAATACAAATAATCCAATATTTATGAAAAAAATACATTTCCTGTTTTTTGTTATAATAGCTACAAGCTTTTTCGGATGCGCCAATTCTGAGAAAGAAATCGCAATGCCACCATCCAGTAAATATTTTCCTGAAGATGCCTGGGGTGTATACAGCTGGGCTGGATGGAATACCAAAGAAGTTTCAAGAGAAACTCATCCTTTAATTAAAGGGGTACCAATAATTTTAAAATGGAGAGATATAGAACCTGAGCCGGGGGTTTTTAAATTTGAGGAATTTCTGGGAAACAAACTTGCCCTGGCCGATTCGAATGACTTTTATACATTTCTCATGGTTTGGGTTGCACCAAATGCTCCGAATTGGCTTTATGAAAATGGCGTTCCTGAACTGGAAATGACAAAGACACTAAATCCCCTGGGAGTGCCAAGGGATTTTACTTTTCAGTATTATCTGGATGAAGATTATATATTCTATTACCACCGCATGTTAAAAGAATTTGGGGAATATCTAATTAATTTACCCGAAAACCAAAAAGAAAGAGTTTTGTATGTTCAGTCTGCTGAAGGCTCAACAGGAGATGGTTGGGGCTATAAGGGCGAACCTCTTGACTCTCAATACAATATTAATGATGATGAGTGGGGAGACTTTCGCATTGCTGCCTGGGAAGTTCTGAAGGATGCGCTGAGTAATGATAATGGAGAGATGGATATTCCAATTCTTGTTAACTACGACTCCAATCAATCTAAACAATATCAGTGGTTATTAGAAAACTTCCCTGTTATCGGTTTAAAAAACGGTATGTTTAGTCATGGATACCATATCAGCGAAACGAAAAAAAGAATTGAAAACTGGGAAAAGTTTAAGTCCGATGTAACCGAGAGGGATATTGAATTTTTCTCCAGGGGAGAACAGGATGCAGAGTGGAAGGTTTATGGCTGGAGCACACAGAATCCAAAGCAGGGATTCTACTGGGCAGGTATTTTTGCTACACATGGGGGTATTGATATGTGGAATGTTCCAGCAGAGGCAAGCAAAGGTTATGAGTATCAGGATGCAATAAATTTTTTCAATAAATATGCCGGGCACCATAAAGCAGAAACTTCTCCAGCAGCTTTTTGCGCACTTCGCAGGGGACTGGATGCTTCAGATGTTATAACTTATCCTGAGGAAGATTTTGGGAAAGCTGAAAAACGAAATATTGATCGCTATCTGAAAATTGCAGATACCTACAAAGAATTTGGAGCAAAACAAGGCGATCCTGAAAAAGCTATCGGTGGTGGAATGATAAATCGAAAAAGACAGGATTATAATGATGTTGGCTGGGGGATTCATGATGGAAATTACCAAAGATTTATTACACAGATCGATCCTGAATCGACCAGTAATGGATGGTGGCATAAGGATCCGGCGAATAGCGTCTACAGCCGATTTGCACGCTCAATAAAAACAGACAATACAGACAAAGCCATGTTTTTCGATATCAATGATGACTTTTTTCATCAAGGAGATAAGGTGGAATTGCGGATTGTTTGGTTGGATGAAAAGGAAGCTAGCTGGGAAATACTATATGACGCAAAAGGAGAAAAAGAAAAAAGTGCTTTAAAAGTACAAAACAAGAATTCGGGGATATGGATGGAAAAAACTATTGTAATTGATGATGCAAAGTTTGAAAACGGTCTCCTTCGAAATGCAGATATAATAATAAAATCACATTCAGATGAAGATGCTGTTTTTCATATGCTGGAGATAACAAAGATTAACTTTGATATGACAATACTATCTCTTAACTTTTTGAAATCAGGTGGCCGGACGTTGCTGACGACAAACAGCTCTTTTGTTTATCTTAGTTCATCTATAAATGATCGATATATATTAATGTACCGTTCCAATCCATACACTTGAAGCAAATTAACAGATTAAAACGATATAATCTAGTTACTAATCTTTGAGAAATAGGGCAATCGTTCCAGCGGAACATCAATTTCAAAAGTCTGTCCTCCTTTTATTATTTGCCCTTGATCGCTTTTCCATTTTCCTTTGGGTAAAACCACAGAACGGACCCTGGCTCCTTTTTCGATAACGGGTGCCACAAGTATATCATCTCCAAGCATGAACTGGTCCTTGATGGTTTCATATCCACTGTTTGGAAATGACATTTCCATTGGTTTCACAATTGGTTCGCCTGTGATGGAGGCATTTTTTGCCAGATCCACTATCATCGGACCCATTTCTTTATGAAGATTGGCCATAATCAGGCATATAGCCTGGTTTTCCTCAGAGAGAACTCTCCATGGGGCTACGGAAAACTGCATCATGGGCATTAATGCATGTACCTGGGCAGAACGTACTATCAATTCTTCATCAATACTGGAGGCATCTAAAAAGGACCTGAATTCGCCACCACCAATCATATCGGGACATGTATATGCATATCCCATAACACTTTGCGACATGAGGTCTGGTATTAGTTTTTGTAGATCTTCCCACTTATGTTTTTTATCTCTTAAGCGCTGCACCAAGGGTAATCCGGCCATTTTCCATGAAGCCCTGTATTCATTGAGCGGATATTCCAAACCAAGTTTTGCAAAATAGCTGGTATGATCATTCGGTGAATCTGTATTATACGAAATAATATCTTTCGAATAAAAATCGGCATCCCCGGCATCGAATTTAAATCCATCCACTCCAAATTCATTTACCAGATAATCCAATCTTTCTTTGAACCAATCCTGAGTCTTTGGATTGCTTAAATCAAGACAGCCACTTGCCCCGTTCCACCATCTTATAATTGCTGCTTCATTCTTGGTATTTTTCCACTTGATATCCTTAACGCGATTTTTGTCCTGCAGTACCATGCCTTCTGCGGCAAGATACCTGAAAACTTCTGAATCAGCACTTACGAAAGGACAGATCCAAAGCATTACTCTAAATCCCATTTCATGCAGTTGCTCAATCATTCCTTTAGGATCGGAAAACCGATTGGGTGAGAACTCCCATTCCCCATAATCTGCCTGCCAGTTATCATCGATCATCAAAACTCCGGGAGGATAACCATTATTTATTATATCTTTTGCATATTGTAGGATATCCTTTTCGTTTTGATCGTACATTAGCTCAATCCACGTATTGTACTGGGGATTAGTAAAGAGAAGTTCATCAGGAATCTCTCCATTGGAAGGAAAGAATCTATCACTCACATAAGAATATACATCTCTGAGGTTTTCTCCCTTTTTGCCATGAATTATCTCACCAGTCTTTGATTTTACAATGATCTGCCCATCTTGAAATTGATATTCAATTGGTTCTTCACACCACAGATACCTTCCTTTGTTAGAAAGTAAAAGTGGCTGGGCCTGATTACCATAATTGTCTCCCAACAAGTTATAGGATGCAGTTGAACTTTCATCGTAGGGTGTTTCGTGTCCTCTTGAACTCAATCCTCCCCACCAATACTCACCTTGCTCAATGTCAATTATTACCACATCATCAACTTCTTTATTTATAGGTTGTGAGCTTAACAGAAGTAAAGCCAATAACTGAATTCCAACTTTCATATCTTTATTTATTTAGATGAATACCTGCAGGCAAATCTGAAATCAACAATGTATTATTTTCAACAGTGAAAATGCTTGATGTGACAAAAAATCAATCTCTAAACTATCGACTAAAACTACTACTACTTTCAATGTTATTATTCTTTTGTTAGTTGCAGTGTATTATTTTTTATAGAGGTCAGTAGTTAGGTGC
>JAGLSB010000671.1 GCA_023135955.1 Bacteroidales bacterium
CAGTTTATGTTATATAGTAGCAACTTTCCCCTAACTACCATTTCTTGTACTTTCTTTTTATATTTGCCATGGAATCTTCAAAAAAATCTAAAAAATGAAAAAGCCAACCCGTAATGTTATCCCCCATATTATAGCAGTTCTAATCTTTATTCTTATCCCGAGTTTTTATTTTCCTTCTATGTTCCAGGGAAAAGAGATTAGCCAGTCTGACATGACAGGCTACAAAGGAATGGCTAAAGAAATTACCGATTATCGCGAAGAAACCGGAGAGGAAGCTTTATGGACAAACTCAATGTTTAGTGGCATGCCTGCTTATCTGATTAATATGAAAACCCCTTTCAATGTCTTTGGGAAAATTAACCAGATATTTTCTTTTCAAAATGGTCGCCCCGTCATTCATATTTTCCTTTATATGTTCGGCTTTTATATTCTTTTATTACTGTTTGGGATTAATCCCTGGCTGGGAATTGTTGGTGGAATAGCCTATGGTTTTTCTTCATATTTCTTTATTATTCTCGAACCGGGACATATTACAAAAGCGATTGCATTGGGGTATATGCCCATGATAATTGGTGGCATATATTATTCTTTTAGAAAAGATCTTATTGTGGGTGCTATTCTGACAAGCATTTTTCTAGGATTACAGATTGTCGTAAATCATCTTCAAATTACATATTATACTTTACTGATAATTTTAATATTTGGAATATTTGAACTTGTAGAGGTAATTAAAAATAAGGATTTTAGTAAATTCTCAAAGACAATCGGAGCTTTAATTATTGCGGTAATTTTATCTGTTAGCGTTAATATTGTTAATCTATGGTCTGTTAGTGATTATTCTGAATATTCATTACGCGGCCCCTCTGAGCTAACTGACAGTAGTGATGATAAAACCTCCGGACTTGATAAATCCTATGCTACCGGATGGTCATATGGAATAGGAGAAACATTGAATCTGCTTATTCCAAATTTTAAGGGAGGGGCATCGGGTATTCTAATGGCCGATAATGATTCTGAGACCTTTAAATTTCTTTCACGAAGCAGCAATCCACAACAGGCAGTTCAGATTATTAATCAGAATGCTTATTTTTTCACACAATATTGGGGGAATCAGCCAGGAACTTCAGGACCAGTTTATATAGGTGCCGTAATTGTTTTTCTTTTTGTATTTGGAATGTTTTTTCTCAAAGGAAAAATCAGATGGTGGCTTTTTACAGTGGTTGTTTTTTCAATACTGTTGAGTTGGGGTAAGAATTTTATGTTTCTAAGTGATTTCTTTCTTGAATACTTCCCGGGATATAATAAATTTCGTACGGTATCTATGATATTGGTTATGGCAGAATTTGCCATGCCTTTGTTAGCAATACTTGCAGTGAACAAACTGCTTTTTGAGGAATTCAATAAAAAGGAGTTTTTAGATTCATTTAAATACACAATTATTATTGTTGGTGGAATTACTTTATTCTTTGCACTTTTTCCAACTATGTCGGATTTAAGTTCTCAGAAAGATAAATTGCTTATTGATCAGGGTGCCGGGGATCTTGTAAATGCGATAAAAAAAGATCGCGCCGATTTATTGAGAGCAGATGCATTTCGATCCCTAATTTTTGTACTATTAGCAGCCGGATTATTATATACGGTATTCCTGAAAAAAATTAAAGCAGGATATTTTTATTTAGCCCTTGGACTAATTATTCTCATAGATTTATGGCCTGTTAACAAGCGCTATGTAAATGAGGAAAATTTTGTTACGAAGAGTGTTGCAAGAGTCCCATATCATCCAAATGCTGCAGATCTCGAAATATTGAAAGATAAGGAGCTATATTACAGGGTCTTTGATATGACCCAGGGCGACCCTTTTGCCAGTTCCCGAACCTCCTATTTCCATAGCTCTATTGGTGGATATCACGGTGCCAAAATGAGGCGTTATCAGGAAGTTTTCGATCATCATATTAAGACAGAATTTGATGAGGATATACTTAATATGCTTAATACCAAATATTTAATTCAGCGAGATCCTAACTCGGGTCAGGCGGTTGCTATGCAAAGGCCTGGTAATTTGGGGAATGCCTGGTTTGTTTCAGATTATGAGTTAGTTGAGGATGCTGATGAAGAGATTAATAAGATTGGAGAACTAAATACGAAAATAACAGCAAGTATTGACAAGAGATTTGAAGAATATATAGAAAATCAGAATTTTGTCAGAGATAGCAGTTCGTCAATAGATTTGGTGGAATATGCGCCCAATAAGCTAAAGTACAGGTATTCTTCAAACAGCTCTCAAATAGCAGTGTTTTCAGACATCTATTACCCCAAAGGCTGGGTGGCCAGCATCGATGGGGTAGAAGTTTCTTATTTCAGGGCTAACTACATTCTAAGGGCAATGGTAGTGCCGCAGGGAAGTGGAACGATTAGCTTTGAGTTTAGACCGAAATCCTATTTTACCGGATCAAAGATTTCCTCTGCTGCTTCAGTCTTAATTAT
>JAGLSB010000672.1 GCA_023135955.1 Bacteroidales bacterium
CGCAGGCGATGCAAACAAAGAACTATAGGTAAAGAAAAGTCAGGCGACAGGGAAGATAATATATTCCGTATAACATTGTAACTGCCTGCTGAGCCTCCTATAACTACTATATCGAAATCACGATTCATTGCCTTTTTCTAAAATTATTTCTACTTTATCAATTATTTCCTGTTTTAGGATTTAATTGAAAAATTTTTTCTTCAAGACTTACTGCATTGAAGAATCGAGCAGAATTACTCGTGGTGATTGATTCTTTTGATCCAATTCCCAAATAAGAGCCTTTATTCAAACCTTCAATAAAGCTACGGAGGACTTTATCCTGAAGTACTTTATTAAAGTAAATTAAAACATTTCTGCATATAATTAAGTCAAATTGACCAAATGGTTGATCTTTTGCCAGATTATGAAACTTATATTCTACATTTTTTAGGAGATCTTCATCAAAGATCACATTATTATCCTGTATTCCATAATAATCAGATAAAGGAAACTGGCCACCATATTTTTGGTGATTTTTAATATTTATCTCCTGTTTATTTTTTAAATATATTCCTTTCCTGGCAATCTTTAAAACAGTTTCATTTATATCTGTTGCAGTAATTTCAACTCTATTGTATATACCAGCCTCTTTAAGTAAAATGGCCATTGAAAGTACTTCTTCACCTGTAGAACAAGCTGCATGCCATATTTTAATTGACTTCTTTTCTTGTAATATGGGGATTATCTTATCTCGAATAATAACCCAAAAATCAGGGTCACGAAACATTTCTGTTACACAGACTGTAATCTCATGAAGAAAATTATCGGCAAAATCTTTATTTGACCTCGTTTTCGAAACTAATTCTTTTACATCCCATATCTGCATAATTTCCATGAAACGAAGGAATCTTCTGGTTAGTGACGATGGCGCATATTCTCCAAGATCTATTCCCCTGGTCTCCTTTATTACGTAGACAATACTATTCAAGTCGCTATTTGCAATATCTCTTATCATAAAATTAATTGACAATTTAAGCAGTGTACTGGTATTTTTCCGACGAATTCATATTATTTACTTTTTTTCTACATTTCGGAATACAGACCACAATATCTTAAATACTTTTTTCTTCTATCTTACTGTCAAAGTTATAATCAGTCAAAAAAAAAAGAAACAGAAAAACACCTGATTCCATAATGATCACCCCCATTATTAATCACGTATTTTCACCTGCCGATTTAAGGGTTTTTACGTTTTTTTGGAAGGTATTTATATAAAAACTCTTCTGCTCATTAACTTTGAGTGAAGGCAGAAGAGTTCTTTAATATTACAAAATAAATCTCAATATTACTGTAATTATAACCTCACATTATATTGGTAAATCCTAGAAATATTAATATTTACCATCCATTCTATCGCTACCTCTATCAATAGAAAATTCTAATATTCCAACAAAAAGAAATACTCTAATAATCTTTGTTGCAATCTTTAGATTTTTCATTTCAAACTCATTTTGTTGATTGCAATATTCTATTCTTTAGTTAATCTTAATACATATGGAGCAATATTTTCCAAAGGCAATATCTTTTCTGCTGCTTTGAGCTTTATTGCTTCCTTAGGCATTCCATAAACTACACATGATTCTTCATTTTGCGCAATTGTACGAGCACCTACATCTCTCATTTCCAGCATACCAAGAGCCCCATCGGATCCCATCCCTGTTAAAATAATTCCAATTGAATTAGATCCGGCATACTTTGCTATCGATCTAAAAAGTACATCCACGGCAGGTCGGTGACGATTTACTAAAGGACCGTCAACTATTTCCACATAGTATCTTGCTCCACTTCGTTTCAGTAGCATATGCTTATTGCCAGGTGCAATAAGAGCCCTACCACGGATAACACTATCTCTATTTTCAGCCTCCTTTACACTTATCATGCATAATTCATCTAAGCGGTTTGCAAATGATTTTGTAAAAATCTCAGGCATATGCTGTACTATTACAATTCCTGGGGAATCGGGAGGAAGAGCCTGAAGAAATTCAGACAAAGCTTCAGTCCCACCAGTTGAGGCACCAATAGCAACAACTGACTCTGTTGTTTTTATCATGCTTTGCCTGCTAGATTTCGTCAGAACTGCATCTGCAGACAGTTTTGGTTTGACCTCGATAGGATAAATATACTTTTTTGCTTTTATTTTCCTCAAGTTTGCTTTTGATGCAGCCTTAACGATATCACATAATCTGATTCTTGATTCTTCCAGGAATTCCTTAGTTCCCAGTTGAGGCTTTGTAATTATTTCAACAGCGCCATATTCAAGAGCCTTCAGGGCAGTTTGTGTCCCCTTTACTGTTAAACTAGATATAATAACAACAGGTATTGGATGCTGAGCCATAACTTTTTTGAGGAATGTCAATCCATCCATACGAGGCATTTCAATGTCAAGTGTTATAACATCAGGAAGATTCGATTGAATTTTCTTAGCAGCGTAAAATGGATCAGCGGCAGTATCAAGCACTTCAATTTCCTTATCAGAATTTAGGATGGCTGATAATGTCTGCCGTACAACAGCAGAATCATCAACTATAAGAACCTTTATTTTATTTCTTCCCATAATCTAGTTCTAAAAAATTATTATTCCATTCAATCTCTAATAACATTCATTCACAATGTCATGTGTCAATAATTAATTTTTTACCATTATAACCTCCGATTAGTCATTTTTCTATGTGGTTCTAAAAGTATCAAGGCTAGATATAAATTCTAAACCTATTACTTTTTGTCCTGAATTTGTGCAAAGAAAATTCACTTTCATAATTATTAAAATCTAATTCCAATTATCAATCAGTGCTATATGACTATACCTCCACCTTACAATTTTTCTTAATGATTTTTTGTGAAACCTCCCCAGTATAAGTATTGAACTCAATTTTGCGACCTAGTTCTCCTCCAGTACTTTCTGCCACAATTTTTATTTTGTATTCATGTAAAATTTCTTTTGCAATCGCAATATTTCTGTCCCCAATTCGAAATTGTTCAAGTTTCGATTCAAACATATTTGCCCCTCCAAACAATTTTGCAACTAAAAATTTATTATTGCTCCCTAGCAAGCCCATTTTCTCTATCAATTTAGGTATAGCTATTGTTCCGAATTTTGGAGAAGCCAGACCTTGACCATTCCAAAGTGGCAACATATAATGGTTCATTCCTCCAATTTTCATTTTTGGACTGTAAAGACAAACAGCTACGCATGATCCTAATATAGTATGAATTAGATAGCGATCCTTTGAGACAAATAATGTCGAAGGATATATAAAATGTTTTCCTTGTTCATTCATTTCTCAGGATTCAAAAAATTTGTTTGTTCTCAAAAAATATCTCGTCTCCTTCATATGATGTATGATCTACATCCTCCTCTGGTTCCGGTATTTGAAAAGTAAATACGGATCCTTCACCTAATTTACTCTTCAAATTAATCTCACCGTCAAGCAAATCAAGCATCCCTTTGTTTATTGAAAGACCCAAACCATGTCCACGGAGAGTTGATGTAATTCCTGAATCAATCCTTTTAAAGCGATCATATATAATTGTCTGGTTTTCTTCTGAGATTCCTGCTCCTGTATCGGTTACACTAATTATCAAATTGCTCTCTTCCTTCCTGACGTCAATAGTAATTTCTCCTTCATCGAAACTGAATTTGACTGCATTATTCAAAAGGTTAGATAAAATTAGTCTTAATTTTTCCGCGTCTGTTTTAAAATAGAATGGTTTATCCTTGCTGGCTTCAACTTGAAAATTCTGGACAAATATTAATTTCTTCTTTTTAGCATCGATTTTGAATGAGTTGATTACAGTTGTTACTACGGAGTAAATATCAACATTACTTAAATCAGGTAATATATCACCTGCTTCAATTTTAGCAGCTGCAAATATATTCTTCAGCTGAAAGTCAAGAGAAAAAGCTTCTGTATGAATCATAGCCACCATTGAGAATACCTTTTTCCAATTCTCCTTGTCTACCGATAAGATAGCTTTTGATAGTCCTAGAATAGAAGAAAACGGATTAATAATCTCATTTGTAATATTCGAAATGAAATGGCCTTTCATAGCCTCCGACTCTTCAAGCTTCCTGCTCACATTTTTCATTTCTTTTGTGACGGATTTAAGTTCCTCACGTACATGTGAATGTTCTGCAATTCGTAACTGAAGTTCTTTAATCAATTCTTCATTTGAGCATTTTGACATAGCTTTTATTTTTTTATCAATATTATTTTTTTCTAAAAATTGTAGGTTGAATTCTGGTAAGCGGTAAATCCATATCAGTAATTGATTCAGAATGTCCCAAAAAAAAGTATCCCCCAGATTTTAATTTCGATAATAACTTACTAATTACTGCTAATTGAATTTCTCTATTAAAATATATAAGAACATTCCGGCAAAAAATGATATCAAAATTATCTTTTACTGGATAGTCTGTATCCATAAAATTCAATCTTGCATATTTCACTTTTGATCTTAGTTCCGAAACTACTTTAACAGATCTTTTTTCCTTGTCTTTGCTTTTTAAGAAATATCTTCTCTTCAAATCTATTGGAATATTACTTATGCGATCCTCAGGATAAATTGCAATCGAAGCTTTTTTCAATATTCTGGCAGATAAATCGGAAGCAAATATTTCAAAGTCAGGAGCTTTATTTAACCTTTTATATTCACTCATTACAATTCCAAGGGTATATGGCTCTTCACCGCTTGAGCACCCTGCACTCCAGATTTTTATATTCTTTCTATTAGATTCATCATCCAGAAACTGTGGTATTGCTGTATTTTTAAGAAAGTCGAAATGTACAGGTTCACGAAAAAAGTCAGTTTTATTTGTAGTTACAAGATCAATCATTGTAAATAACTCAGCTTTCTGCCCTTCAGCACTAAAAACATAATCAATATATTCCTCGAATGATGAGTACTGCAAAACAGCTAATCTCTTTTGCAATCGACTTTGAAGCATCACCCGTTTAACTTCACCCATTTTAATACCCAGTCTTTTTGTGATAAAGGTGCTTAATTGAGTAAAATCCGAATCCGTCATCTGAGTTTTATAATTATTATTCTTTTCTTCCACAACTTAATAAATAGAGATCTTTCATAATTTATCATCAATATTAACACAATTAATTGCATTATAATTTTTAAGTGAGCTTATAAACTCCTGGTCATTTTTGTTTTTGTTTTTCCTTTTCCTTTTCCCTTTTCTTTTTCTTTAATTCCTCGACTCTATCTGAATCTTTCTTCATATCAGCCAATTGTAATAATTCGTCAGTTGTAAAGAAAGAGTCAAGATCCAGTAGCATAGTAAAAGAATCATCTACATTGAAAACACCTTTTATGTAAGCATTCTTGTATTTTTTCCCCATCGAAGGTGGAGGTAATATTTCTTCTTTTTCAATTTCAAGAACCTGATCAAC
>JAGLSB010000673.1 GCA_023135955.1 Bacteroidales bacterium
AAAATTACAATTTATGGTATTTTCAGGTAATCCCTCAAAACCATACTTCTTAGAGACCTCACCGGAAAGCATTGCTCCAACAGCCCTGTCAGTGTTTATTATTGGAGATGATATTTTAACATTCTCCTTTTTTTCAATTGCAGCTTTAGATTTTGATATTAACTTGTAGTCGATGACATTCTCAATCTTATGATCTTGCTCTGTAGTTTTATAGAGTGAATTCCCGGTGTCATCTAAGGTTTTTAAAATTAGATCTGAGAGATCTAAACCAGAACTTTTTGGACTGTTTACTTTAGTAGATTGTGTAATTAAATCGGAGCGACCAACCATCTCATTAAATGTACGAATACCCATTTCAGCCATTATCTCTCTCACCTCTTCAGCAATAAAATTGAAGTAATTAACAAGAAAATCTGCTTTTCCTCTGAATTTCTTACGTAATTCTTCATCCTGTGTAGCAACTCCAACCGGACAGGTATTTATGTGACATTTTCGCATCATTACACAACCCATAACGATGAGGGCTGAAGTAGCAAAACCAAATTCCTCGGCACCCAGTAAGGCAGCACTTACAACGTCATATCCATTTTTCAGCTGTCCATCAGTTTGCAAAACAACATTCTTTCTAAGATTATTTAGAACCAGAGTTTGTTGTGTCTCAGCTAATCCCATTTCCATAGGTAATCCAGTGTGTTTTATGGATGAACTTGGACTTGCACCAGTACCACCTTCAGCTCCGCTAATAATAATAAGATCGGCTTTAGCTTTCGCTACACCAGCAGCAATTGTTCCCACACCAGTCTCGGAAACCAGCTTAACACTAATGACAGCTTTTGGATTTACATTTTTCAAATCGAAAATTAACTGGGCAAGGTCTTCAATGGAATAAATATCGTGATGTGGTGGCGGAGATATTAGTGTAATTCCCGGAATTGAATAGCGTGTTTTTGCAATTATCTTACTCACCTTATGTCCGGGAAGTTGTCCCCCTTCACCAGGTTTCGCTCCCTGGGCAACTTTAATCTGAATCTCATCAGCATTCACTAAATAGTTTGAGGTAACTCCAAATCGACCGGAGGCGACCTGTTTTATTGAACTTCGCGTGCAATCACCATCTTCTCTTGGCAAAAACCTTTCAGGATCTTCTCCCCCTTCACCTGTATTACTTCGCCCACCAATTCTATTCATGGCAATGGCAAGAGTCTCATGTGCTTCCCTGCTAATAGAACCATAGGACATTGCACCTGTCACAAAGCGACGAGTAATTTCACTTGCAGGTTCAACTTCTGAAATATCAATTGGACTCTTTTTAAAATCAAAAAAACCACGCAAAAAAGTAGGATTCTGATTATCCTTTTGAACAACTGCTGAGAATTCCTTGTATTTTTGATAATCACCACTTCTGGTACTCCATTGCAAAAGAGAAATTGTATCCGGATTCCATGCATGATGCTCACCGTATTTCCTATAACTATAAACACCTGAAAATAATCTAATATCGGGTGTTGACTCTATAAATGCTTCCTTATGCGGTTTTAATACTTCTTCGGCTATATCATCCAGTCCCATTCCTCCAATCCTGGAGACTGTTCCTCTAAAATATTTATCAGTAACATCTTTGGAAATTCCCACAGCCTCAAAAACCTGTGCTGACCGATATGACCGAAGAGTGGATATCCCCATCTTAGACAAGATTTTCAATAAAGCCTGATTAACAGCTTTGATATAATTCTGTTCTGCTTTTTGAAAATCCTGTTGAATACGCTTTTCCCTTACAAGTTTTTCGATTACTGAAAAAACCAGATAAGGATTTATAATTGAAGCACCATATCCGAATAAAAGGGCAAAATGGTGAACCTCACGAGCTTCAGCAGTCTCTACAACAAGATCTATCTGCATTCTTTTCCTCTTTGAAATCAAATAGTGATGTACTGTGGAAACGGCAAGCAGAGATGGAATTGGGGCATATTGTTCGTCTATATCCCTGTCACTCAATACAATATAATTCACTCCAGCATCAACAGCTGCAGCAGCTTCTTTGCAAATTCTTTTGAGTGATGCTTCAAGTCCTTCAGCTTTATTATTCACATGAAAAACAATTGGAATAACAATATTGGAAAAACCTTTATAAGTGAGATTCTTCACAACCTGAAAACTGGTATTGCTTATTACCGGATTTCTGAATTTTATCATTTTCACATGATCCGGATTCTCGTCCAATAGATTTTTTTGAAGTGAACCAATATATCCGGTTAAACTCATTACCAACTCCTCCCTTATTGGGTCGATTGCAGGGTTGGTAACCTGTGCGAATAATTGCTTAAAATAGTTAAATAAACGCTGAGGTTTTTGAGAAAGCACAGCCAGAGGAGTATCATTACCCATTGAGCCAATAGGCTCTTTTGCTGTCTCAGCCATTGGAATAATGGTAGTCTCTATATCTTCTCTTGTATAATTGAAAGCACGAAGGTATAATTCATGTTTCTCCTCCATGCCCGGCTTAGGATTAAGCCCCGATTCAATTTCATCGAGAGTTACCATATTCTTCTCTATCCATTCCTGATATGGATACTGTTCAGAGAGAGCCTTTTTTAATTCTTGATCGTAAAATATTTTCCCCTCCTTAGTATCAATAAGCAACATTTTACCAGGCTGTAGTCTTCCTTTTTGAATTATTTCACCCGGATCACAAGTTTGTACACCTACTTCGGAACCCATTATCATCAGATCGGTATCTGTAATCACATATCTTGAAGGACGTAAACCATTTCTATCAAGAGTACCGCCTATAAATCTGCCATCTGATATTAATAAAGATGCCGGCCCATCCCATGGCTCCATAAAGGTTG
>JAGLSB010000674.1 GCA_023135955.1 Bacteroidales bacterium
ATCGGGACCGGCTCCGGGTACAAAATACAGAGTGAGAGTGAAGAGCGAGAGCGGAGAACGACACTCTGTATTTTTCTTCGCTCTCACTCTGACTCTCATACTTCCCAAATAAATATTATGTTTGACTCCTCCCAATAGGTATTGGAACCGGGTACTAAAAAAAGACCATGAACAATGGCCCATTGACCATAGTTTGTGGTTTTTTTATGAGGCGATGCATACTTCGCCTTTACACCACTCATTTCCACAGAATTATATTATATTTGCTCACCTGTATTAAAAACAGTTTGAAAGTGGACCACAAACAATTAAAATTCGATAAAAGATATCTTCAGATGGCCAAAATATGGGCACAGAATTCTCATTGTAAAAGAAGACAAGTTGGAGCTTTGCTTGTTAAAGAGAAAATGATTATTTCTGATGGATATAATGGTACGCCTGCGGGTTTTGAGAATAATTGTGAGGATGAAAATAATGTAACCAAGGCTTACGTACTTCATGCAGAGGCTAACGCCATTACAAAGGTTGCCAAGTCTAATAATTCCAGTGAGCAGAGTACTCTTTACGTTACTACATCCCCATGCATAGAATGTTCTAAATTAATTATTCAGGCAGGAATTGAACGAGTAGTATTTTCTGAACTTTATCATATGAATGAAGGTTTGAAATTATTAGAACGAGCAGGAATTCTTGTCAATCATTTTCCAATTGAGGAATAAATCTTTAAAAATTGAGCTAATGACTCCAAAAAAAAATATTCTCCCCCTGATTTTTTCGATGTTATTAATAACCGGTATTCTTATTGGAAATTGGTATGGATCAAATTATTCCAAATCCAATACTTTCCCATCCATTCTGAATAAGCTGAAACAAAGTGGAGATAAAGAGATTAGCTTTTCACTTCTTCCCCGCACGAATAAGGTCTCAACTATTTTATCTTATATTGAAAATGAATATGTTGATACTGTTGATATTTCAGTTTTAACTGAGGCTGCGATTCCTCCGCTGGTTGAGAAATTAGATCCGCATTCAATATATATACCTGCCCGCGAATTGCAAAAATTTAATGAACCTCTAACCGGAAACTTCAGTGGCATAGGAATTCAATTCAATATGATTAATGATACTATTGCTATTATTAATACTATTCCTAACGGACCTTCAGAAATTGTAGGAATCCATGCTGGCGACAGGATTATTTTGGTTGATGATTCACTGGTTGCAGGACAGAATATTAATAGCGATAATATTGTAAAAATGTTAAAGGGGCTAAAAGGAACTACTGTAAAAGTAAGTATCGCCCGAAGAAATGAAAAGGAATTATTAGAGTTTGAAATAACACGTGACGATATTCCATTATATTCTGTCGATGTAGCTTATATGATAAATTCTGAAACCGGCTACCTGAAAATCAGCACTTTTGCCCAAACTACTTATAATGAATTTATTGAAGGCATAAATAAATTGCATGAAGAGGGTATGACAAAGTTAATCCTTGATTTAAGAGGAAATGGTGGCGGACTGATGGATCCGGCAATACATATTGCAGATCAGTTTTTGAGTGAAGGGAAATTAATTGTATATACTCAAGGGAAATCAAGACCTAAACATGAGTTCAGGTCAACTGCCAAAGGAATTTGCAAAGAAGATGAAGTAATAATTCTTATTGATGAATTTTCAGCTTCGGCAAGTGAAATTCTGGCCGGGGCACTTCAGGATAATGACAGGGGAACCATTGTTGGACGAAGATCTTTTGGGAAAGGTCTTGTTCAGGAACAAATTGAATTCAAAGATGGTTCAGCCCTGAGACTCACTATTGCCAGATATTATACTCCTACCGGAAGAAGCATCCAAAAGCCTTATGATGAAAATAAGGAAGATTATTACAGCGATATCCATAATCGTTTTATAAACCATGAATTTGAAAATTCTGACAGCATACATTTTGCCGATTCTCTAAAATATATTACACCAGAAGGTAAAACAGTTTATGGCGGAGGCGGAATTATGCCTGATATTTTTATTGGAATTGACACAACCGGAACTTCACCATACTTTAACCGCGTCAGAAATCTTGGCTTAATTTATCGTTTTGCTTTTGATTTTACGGATAAGCATAGAAGTAATTTAATGGAAATGGAGGACTTAAGCAGTCTTGTGAAATATCTGGATAAGTCATCTTATTTCAATGATTTTATATCTTACGCCAAGGACAAAGGGGTTAACCCTAACTACCGGGAAATTGAAATATCAAGGATCATAATTTCTTCCCAACTTAAAGCCTATATTGCTCGAAATATTATGGATAATGATGGCTTCTATCCTATAATTCGTGATGTCGACCTGACACTCCTTGATGCTGAGAAAATGTTTGATTAGATGGGTTTGTGGTTTGAAGAGGTTTCAAGTTTCAGGTTGAGTCAACATCAATCTTTGAATAACGACTGAAAGGAATTAAATTGATACTAAAAGGAGCAAACCTGAAACAACGACTGAAAGGAGTTAAACCTCTTCAAACTTCAAACTTTTTTCCCCATTAAACCTTTTTACTTTTGTTGCATCAAAGGATGGAACAAAAAAATATAAATCATGAAAAAATTAATTTTATTTACAACAGCACTATTTCTGGGATTTTCAGTTTTATCTGCCCAGCCAAACAAAATGCCTATACGTCAGGGAAGTGAATTTTCTCAAAGAGGTATGGGTATTCAAAATCCAAATTGCAGATTAGATCTTACAGAAGAGCAGCAAGAACAAATGAAAGATCTCCGCCTTGAGCATCAAAATAACGTAATGACAATTAAAAATGAGATGGGCGTACTTGCTGCAGAGCAAAAAGTATTAATGTCAGGTGATGACCAAAACTTAAACGATATCAATAAGAAAATTGACGAGATGCAAGTTTTAAGAACAGACTTATTAAAAATGAGTGTTAAACACAGACTTGAAGTAAGAGATTTATTAACAGACGAACAAAAAGTTCTTTTTGATAGTAAAAAGGTAGGCTCGCAAAAGAAATTCAAAGGAAAATCACAAGGAATGAGAAATTCAAGAAATTGCAGATATAATCAATGTTATTATCGCAGATAAAAATGTAGTTTTATATAAAAATAATCATAATTCGCAAGGAGGGTAAATCAATATTACTTTTCTTGCGATTTTTTTTATTTTGAACCTTCATCAGCTACGGCTTGTGTTTTTCAAAAAATTCACCAAGAATAATAATCGACTTTTTTTGCTCCTCAATAAAGCCCATATGTCCGCTTTTCTCCAAGGCTGAAACTTCAAGATTTGCAGCCTTTTTTTGAATATTCTGAATAACCTCAAAAGGGATATAATTATCTTTTTTACCTGCTATTATTAATAACGGAATTTTATCATCCAATAGAAGTTCACATCTGTCAGGTCTTTCCTTCATCCCATTTAATATGGCGCAAATTCCCTTTTCAGTAGTTTTGAGGGCAATTTTCTTTGCTCTTTCAACTTCACCGGAATAGATATCCAGATTCTCATCAGCAAATGCACGAGGTATATTTGTATTTACGATTAATTCCTTCTTTCCATTCTTTACAAGCTGTATTTCCCTGGATCTGTTTTCACGCTTTTCTTTAGTATCAGGTAAGCATGTAGAGTGAAACAGCACGCAGGAATTAACAGAAGATTGAAATGCTTCTCTGAAAGCCATTGCAACATATCCTCCCATAGAATGACCAACAATGTGCATTTTTTTCAAGCCAATTGAATCCGTTACAGCATGCACTGCTTCTGCCAGCTCATCCATTCTATGAACTTTTGAGAAGACATCTGATTCTCCATGTCCCGGAATATCAAGACATACAACAAAATATCTCTCGCTTAATTTTTCAGCAAATCCATCCCATATATCCAGAGATTCAAGATATCCATGTAATAATACAACAGCTTCATTATCTATATTTCCAATACTTTTGTACCTTATTTTTATCCCTCTAAATTCAATAAAATCCATTACTTATCTATATTTCATCATTAGTTTTTCAATTTCAATTCTCGCTGAGGGAATGTGGCTCATTAAATCCTTATTCCCATCCTTTGTAATCAAAATATCATTTTCTATTCGAATCCCTAAATTTTCCTCTTCAATATAAATTCCCGGCTCACATGTAAAAATCATTCCCGGTAAAAATACTGATTCTTTATCATATACATCATGAACATCAAGTCCGAGTGAATGCCCTGTTCCATGAATATAATATTTAAACCACAAAGGATCCGGATCATTATTTTCTTCAAAATCTTTCTGAGAATATAATCCAAGATCAATATGAAATTGTTTCATCCATTCACCTACTTTCTTGTGAACATCAGTCATTCTTCTACCTGGCTCCATTAAATTAATGGCTTTCTTGAAAATTTCATGCAAACCATCGTAAACTTCTGCCTGTCGATCAGAAAATTTACCATTTGCCGGAATGGTTCTCGTACAATCGGCAGCATAATTATTATACTCAGCCCCAAAATCCATTAAAACCAAATCTCCATCCTTACAGATTTGATTATTTTCTGTATAATGCAAAGTACAAGCATTATTTCCTGAACCAATTATTGGAAGATATGCATGACCTGCATTTGCTTTGACAAATTCATAAGTAATTTCAGCCTCAACTTCTTTTTCAAACATGCCAGGGCTTATTTGCTGAAGAACCCTGGAAAATGCAGCACCGGTAATTTCACATGCTTTTTCTATCTCCTTAATCTCTTCTTTTTCCTTAATTACCCTCAGGTCTCTGAGTATTGGCGCCAATCGTTTATAAGAATGCAAAGGAAAATGGTCAATTATTTTCTTTGAGACACGGTAATCCTTTGTTTCAATCTCCGGATTAAACTTTGGAATTTCTGGAATATTGAGATAAATGCTCTCCGAATTCTGAATCATCTCTCTTCTATATTTTTCAAAACTTTCCAAATATTGAATATTCTTAATTCCTGATATATCCCTGGCTTCTTCAATACTTAGTTTATGACCAATCCATGTTTCCATTAAAGGAGTGGGCTTGATAATAAACAATATTTCTCTTAAAGATGAATCCGAATGAGTTGGGTTAACCATAAGTATAGATTTCTCCTGCTCAATTCCGGTAAGGTAAAAAAAGTCTGAACTCTGGCGGTATGGAAAAAACTGATCTCCATTTCTTGGCATTTCATCATTGGAAAAAACGAAATAGCCAGAGCCTTTCAATATTTTCTGACCCAATTTAAATCTATTCTTAATAAATAGTTTCTTATTGATTTTCTGATATTTCGGAATCATAAACTTCTGCTTATTCTTAACTATTTGTAAAACACAAATGTATGTGAATTTTGTAATAAGATATTTATTACTTTAGTCGAAATTAACATTTT
>JAGLSB010000675.1 GCA_023135955.1 Bacteroidales bacterium
CGATCTTCGGCAGAATAATCCCAGTACTCATCAATAACCGAATTTACATGTTCATTAATAATTGAGGTGTCAACACCTATCTCTTTTCTATATTCCATAAACTGATGTTTTAAATCGACAACAATTTTCTGATAAGCTGCATCATCATATACATTGTTCATCTCAAATGGATCCTTTTCCAAATCGTAAAGTTCCCAGGCTGCAGGAGTTTGTATATTTGTTTGTCCTCTATAGTTAACCCCATGAAATAGTATTAGCCTGTACTGTTTGGTCCGCATAGCTATGTGTCCCGGATTATAGTGCCCACCTAAATGTGAATAATATTGATAATAAGCTTTATCTTTCCATCCTTCAGGCTCTTCACCTGATTCAAGAATTGGCAAAACCGATACTCCATTCATATATTCCGGGGTTTTTACTCCGGCAAAATCCAGCATAGTAGGTGCAAAATCAATATTTTCAACAATAGCATCTGATTTCCCTGATTTTATTTTTTTGGGATAATGAATTATAAAAGGCATACGCATTGCTTCTTCGTACCCCATGCGTTTATCAATTTTATCATGTTCGCCCAGAAAGAATCCCTGATCGCCGGCATAAATAATTACAGTATTCTCGTACTGTCCGGTCTCTTTTAGATAATCGAGAACACGTTTTATATTATCATCAACCCCTTTTACACATCGCAAATACCGTTTTAAATACTCCTGATAGGCAGCACCCAGTACATCATCACCTGCATCCTCTTTTGTTACATACCTCCGATAACCATTTTCAGGATGACGGCCACCTACTGAGCTGCTAATATAATTTTCCAGCTCGTTATCAACACCAAAAGTTGCAATGGAACCATTCCCTCTGCTTCTCAAACTCGGTGGCTCGGGTATCTGAACATCAGCCAGAAATGTATTATACCTTTCAGCATTTTGAAATCCCCCATGTGGGGCCTTAAAGTGCATATTAATAAAAAATGGTTTATTCTTGCTTTTTCTTTCTGAGATCCATTTAATAGTTGATGATGCAATAACATCAGTGGAGTGACCAGTATATTTCACTATTTCATCCTTTCCCTTCACACGAAATTCCGGATTATTGTATTTTCCCTGTTTTGGCAATACCTGGAAATAATCAAAGGCTGCCGGCTTTGAAATTAAATGCCACTTACCAACTATAGCAGTTTCATAACCAGCTTTTCGCATCTCTAGTGCCAGGTATTGTTTAGCGGAATCCAAGGGATTGTTATTTCCAACAATGCTATTAATATGAGAATATTGTCCGGTCAGTATTGTTCCACGGCTAGGCGTACAAATAGCATTATTGCAAAAGGTATTTTCAAATATTACTCCCTCATTAGCCAATTTATCGATGGTGGGAGTAGAATTTAGTTCAGCCAGATGACTACCATATGCACCAATAGCAGTTGTTGTATGGTCATCCGCCATTATATAAAGAATATTAGGTTTCTGCTGAGAATAACTTAAAGAGCTTGTAATTAATGAGGTAATTAAAATACTTATTTTCTTCATTTATTAGATTATAGTTTACAATTTAGTGGCAAATGTAAAAAAAATAGCAATAATACGGAGGAAGGTTTGTGTCGTTCTGAAAATAGGGTTACAAATACTGTAAACCTATTTCAGAAATATGGAAAAAAAAGCAGTATTATTCAGAGAACTACAAACGAAAGGTAGTCCATGAATATTTAAGTAGTGATGTGACTATGATTACATTACTTAAAAAATATTCTATCAAAGGTAGTAGTATAAATTGGATGCGTAAATTTGGATTGGATAATTTGCCCATTAAAAGCGAGTTCAATATCTAAGATATCAACATGGGTTTCCTGTATATCTACAGCATAATTTGGACAGATTGGTATAAATATTATGAGATAGAATTGGCTTCACCGAGCTAAAGGTTCTTAAATTGATAATCAATATAAGTTCATAAGATGAATAAAAAAATTATCCTGAAAGTTTACCAGGAAAAAGAGTATCGCTTGAAAAAGAGTGAAATACGAACATACAAGAATTAGTAGTGGCTTATCGATTTTGTGAATAAATATTAGATTTATTTTGCTTTTGTATTGATTGAAAAATATATTTGTTGATTAACAACTTAAATATTGAATGCTATATGTCAATAAAATGCAAATTGGGGATACACCATTGGGATGGATGTATCTGTACCTTATGTAATAAAATAAGGTCAACATCGCATGATACAAAGGAAGACTGCGAAAAATGTTCAAAATGCGGTACGGAATTTATAAATCAACATGATTGGAGACAAAATTGTGAAAAATGTTCAATATGTGGCAAAACAAGGGAACATGGGCATTCGTGGCGGGATAACTGCGAAAAATGCTTCAAATGTGGTCAAGTTAGAAATGGCAAGCATAAGATAATCAAGGGAGTTTGCACAATTTGTGGACATGGTATTTTTGAAGATGATGATAAAAATCATTATCAAATCATAAGAATTGGTGACCATATCCTGATGGCCGAAAATTATGCTAAAAAACCAGTTTCTGGTAATTTTTGGTTGTATGAGAATGAAAATGAAAATACAAATTTGAATAAATACGGATATCTATATGATTTTGAAACAGCGATAAATATGGCTCCGAAAGGCTGGCACTTACCATCAAAAGGAGAATTGGAAGCCGTGTTGAATTCAACAGGGGAAGGTTCTCAAAATAGTTATAAGAATCTAAAAGTCGGAGGACACAGTGGTTTTGAAGCTATTTTTGCTGGCTGGAGGTCAAAGTTTGGAAATTTTATTGGTGAAAATGCCAGCGCTCATTTTTGGAGCAGCACACAAGAAGGAGAAAAAAAGGCATGGCAATTCAAAATTTTAGCCCATGATCATGAAGCAAGTTTCGAAGAAAGTGAAATTTCTCTTGGTTTAAGTGTACGGTACTTTAAAGATAAAGAGAGTTAATTTCTGCCGCAGCTTTATAAGTCATCAAGGAAAGATTTGATAATAGTGGTATTGTGCTTCCATTCCCTTACCTTACAATAATTTAAAGTGGTAAAGAAATGATTATGTTTGATCAGGTATTACTGAATTCGTACCGGAATTTTCCCGTTGTTCCAGTTTCCCTTTCACACTAAGCTTGAAAACGAGTGCAACATAATTTGGCAAAGTATCAGGGAGATTGATATGAAGGCCTTCATTATCTCTTGTGAATTTCACCTCTCCATGGCCAATTAGTTCAATTTTTTCAATGATATTTTGATCTGATATATCAATATCTTTACTTAGTGATTTTATCAACACTTTTCTATCTGGCGAAATTCCCAGGACTGTGGCATATAGAATATTGTTCTTAGTTGTAAACCTGACATCCTCATGATTAAAATAATCAGTATTAGGTTGAATGGCTCTTGAAACCCTTCCGTCAACAGGATTAGTTTCTGTGAAAAACAGATCTTCAAGATGTCCTTCGCCATAAATTTTCCACGGACGGGTACCGTAGATTGCCTCGCCATTTTGTTTTAGCCATTTACCAATTCCCAGTAAAAGTTCTTCCTGCTCAGGATCAAAAGTCCCGTCAGGACGAGGATTCAATGAAAGAAGGAGACCGCCATTTCTTGAGACAAGATCTACAAGACGGATAATTACATCTTCTGATTTTTTATATTCAAGATTCTTATCCCATTGCCAATCGCACCATCCCACAGCACTTGGGGTATCGTCTTCCCATGGCCAATCGACGTAAGATGGTCTTTTCGCGCCATTTTCATAACTGTATACGCCAAAGTTTTTGCCGAAATTTCCTTTATTATGAACACTAACTTCTTTATTATTCTTGATGCCATTGTTGAAAAAGTGGGCCAGAATTTCTTCCGTGTCATATTTACCGCCGCCGCCGTCAAACCACAATACATCAGGTGAATATTTGTCAATAAATTCTAAAGTAAGTGCTTTACGGTTTTTTGTAAACCTTTCCAATCCACCCATAAACCAATAATAATTGTAGTAATCAGAATTTAATAAGTCAGCGTTTCTATAATAAGGATCAGCAAGTAATTTCGTTTCAATTTCAGAAAAATGTTTTATGGTTCTGCCGTGATGGAATGACGCAATTGTTTTTATACCTCTCTTTTTAAGTTCCTGGAATAATTCTCCGTTCAAATCACGCCCAGGGCCTGTTTTTCCAGCACATAAATCAGTTATTTCACTATCCCACATGCAATATCCATCATGATGAACAGCACACATGCCGGCATATTTTGCGCCTGATTTTTCAATTAAATCTACCCAGTATTTTGCGTCAAAATTTGATGCTGTAAATTTCCTGGCCAGATCTTTATATCCAACTCCTTCTTCAATTTTACCTAAATTCTTCTCAAACAACTGATGCTGTTCGTGCCCGGTATTCGTGGAATAAAAGCCTCTATATCCGGTAATATAGTAATTACCCCAATTTGCTATTTTATAATCCCACTCTCCGGTTTGTGAATAAACACCCCAATGGGCGTAAATGCCAAATTTTGCATCCTCTGCCCATTTGGGAACTTCATGTTGACGCAAAGAATCCCAGTTAGCTTCATAGAATATTTTTGAACTTGAAGGACCATCTTCTACCTGTCCCAAGGCTTCAATAACCCCTAATAATATTACAGCAAATGATATAATAATTTTATGAAATGTCGGCTTCATATTGTTAATATTTTTAGTTTTGAATGGCACTGCTTTAACTTCAACAAGATTGTTTAAAGTCTAATTCAATTGGGCAGATTTTGTTATAAAGTTAATAGGTTTTTTTTAAGTTTAGCTTATAAACAGGTGATTGAAGACCGGTATGCAAGAATCTTTAATTGAAAAAAAGCTATTCTGAACAATAATTACACTATTCTGGTCGATTTAAAACTATTCATGACTCCTTCTCTATTATCTTTGGATAAAAATCCAATCAATGATTCAAAAGAAAATAATCCCCGCTGTCATTTTGCTCCAGACATTTTTACCAATGACTGGCAGTGAAAGTACAAAACCTAAAAAAGTAAAATCCCCCAACTTCATTTTGATCCTTACAGATGATCAAAGCTGGGTGGGGACCTCCTTCCTTTCTGATCCAAATGATCCCCGAAGTAAAAGCGATTATTACAGGACACCCAATATGGAACGTATTGCTACCGCAGGAATGCGATTTTCCAACGGTTATGCCCCTGCTCCATATTGTTGTCCTACGAGGAGAAGCATAACCATAGGACAGACTCCTGCAAAGCACGAATATCAGCAGGATAGAGAAGGATGGCCACAGGCATATAGAAAGCAGTTAAGTATTCCTCAAATGCTAAAAATTGCCAATCCCGATTATCAAACAGCTCACTTCGGAAAATGGGATGCAAGATATGATGAGGTGACCCCAGAAGAAATGGGATATGATATTAGTGACGGTCCAACAACCAATGGTACCGGAGGAGGAAAGAATTCAGAATGGCCAATAGCCATGGAGGATCCAAAATTGATTTTCAGCCTAACGGACCGTGCATGTAATTTCATTGAAAAGCAGGTCACTGATAACAAACCATTTTATCTTCAACTTTCACATTATGCAGTACACCTGGGGATTACCTATACTCAATCAGCTCTCGATAAGTATAAAAATGTTAAACCCGGCGAAAAACATTTTATTCCTGAATTTGGGGCAATGACAGAAGATCTGGATACTGGAATAGGTATTTTGCTGGACAAAATAGAAGAATTGGATCTCATGAATAATACCTATATCATTTTTATGTCAGACAATGGAGGAAGGAAATCGCAACCCATTGGTGAGGAACAGGTCGTAGCCCGTAATCTCCCTCTCAGGGACGGTAAAGGATCGATGTACGAGGGTGGCATTCGTGTTCCATTTGTTGTTGCAGGTCCTGACATCCCAAAAAATTCCAGCAGCGATGTTCCTGTTACAGGCCTGGATATTCTTCCTACCCTGGCTGAGCTATCAGGATACAGCCCAGAGCTTCCAGAGGCAATTGATGGTGGCAGTCTTGGATCAATATTTCATAATAAGGGAAAAGGAGATGTTATAAGAAATAATCCCTTCCTGGTTTTTCATCAGGCAGTAGACAGAAAACCACAATCTGCTATTAGAAAAGGTGAGTATAAGTTAGTAAAGAACTGGGCAGATAATCAGATCGAGCTGTTTGACTTATCAACTGACATTGGCGAGGAGAATGATCTCTCACAAATATCTCCGGAAATCGCAGCAGAATTAGATCGCGAATTGACGACATTTCTTCAGCAGGCAGGAGCCGAAACAAGAGAAATCAGACGATAGGGTTTAGGAATGAATCGTCCGTTTGTCAAATATTTTAGAATTTTAAATTGGCAATAATATCAAAGTCTAAATATTAAGAAGATGAAAGTTAAATTATTATTTACAGTTATTTTATTTTGTACCGTTTGTATTTCCTGCTCTCAAAATGATAAAAAGGTAACTTACCAGGTTATATCTTTTGGTGAAGGTGGCCAACATAAAATGATCTACGATCGCAGACAAAGGCCGCAAGCTGTGCTTATGGGTGATGAAATTCATATAGTTTATAACGGCGGTGCCCCAGCTGGAGCAAAAAAAACTACAAAAACATTGCCTCATGCAATTACATATAATCTAAAAACAGGTCTCTTTTCAGAAATTGTTCAGCTGCCCGGAAAAGCAAGTAAGGACCATCATTTTGGACCAATTATCTGGGCAGACAATAATGATTTTCTCCATATACTTTCAGGCTGTCATAAAACTCCGGGAACACACATCATATCAAAAACTCCAGGAAGCATTGGTTCAAGTTCTGGTGATTGGGAATTAGCTCCTCAAATAGCTCCTTCCCTATCTTACCCATCTGTGTCTCAAGTTTTTAATCAGCAGAGATTAATCTATTATCGCGTGGGGGAGCACAGAAGTTCCTGGACCTTCAGAATAAGTGATGATGAAGGAAATACATGGCAAACACCAGAAAATTCGATAGTTGATTTAAATAATATGGATGAATTATCAGGTCTGCCTCATGAGGAAATGGATGAAGCTTCATCCTATCATACCTATCTACCAGCTAAGGATGGTAAGTCGATTCATATTGCCTTCATGTATTACGATGATAATAAGAGAAATATAGCAGCAAAGTCTTATAATCCTTTGTATAAGAGGGATGTAGGTACACTAAAAACGAATCTCTATTATGTGAAAGTGGATCTGGAAACAAACAAGGTAACTAATTTTGAGGGCGATGTCATGGAGACTCCGATTTTACTTGAACAAGCTAATGAGAAATGTAAAATTTGGGATACAAACTGGCATGGTGCCGGTGTTCCTCCAGATATAATTATCGACAAAAATGATAATCCTGCTTTTTTGCATGTGCTAACAGAAGAAGTGTTTGAAAAATTGAATTATTATTATGTTAGATGGGTAGAGGATAAGTGGGAACAGACTGTAATTGCACCAGCCTGTCATAAATGGAACAGCAGTCACCTGACAATTGATGATAAAGGAATATTGCATGCCTATTTGCTAATGGATGATGGCTATTTTGAATCAAAAGGAAAAGGCCTGATGAATAATCACGGAGGAGGTACCAGCATAGAAGAGTGGGTTTCTATGGACGACGGTAATACATGGACTAAGAAAAATACACTTCTCTCAGCCGAAGGGGAATATGAAGGCTGGCGTTTTGGTAATGTACAACCAATTAAAACAAAGGAAGGAAAGATTAAAGATGGTGTTTGGCTGTTTTATGGATGGAAAGAGAAAAACGGAGACGCTCCTCAGGCTAAGGCATTTCTGCTAATCAGTAGCACAGCTAAAAAATAACTGAATATCATAAAAAGCTCTGTAAACCCTAATAACTAGTAAATATTAGATCAATGAAAACATTACAATTAATTTTAGCATTAACTCTATTTGGAGTTATTTCTGTTCAGGCACAGGATATCAAGCCGTCTGACGTGAAAACAGCCATGGAAAAGGTTGCAGATTGGCAGATGGATCATTTTCGTGATACATATAGCGGCCGAAAAAAAGCCCATCATCCTTTGGACTGGACAAATGGAGCTTTGTATGTTGGAATGGTAAAATTGGCAAAGATTGATGATAATATGAAGTATTACAACTGGCTGAAAGAGATTGCAGAAGAGCATGAATGGATGCTTCATCGTCGTCAATACCATGCTGATGATCATACTGTTGGTCAAATGTATATAGAGCTATACCGAAAGTTCGAGGATGAAAAAATGATAAAACCTACAATTGAGCAGTTCAATTTTATTATGTATCATCCTTCTCAGTCTGTATTAAATTGGAAAACTACATTTCACCAGGATCGTTGGAATTGGTGCGATGCTCTTTTCATGTCACCTCCAGTTTGGGCAAAACTGTATAACATTACAGGCGAACAAAAATACCTCGACTTTATGATTAGTGAATACAAGGCTACCACAGATTTCCTGTTTGATAAGAAAGAGCACTTGTACTACAGAGATGAGAGATATATGAGTCAACTGGATAATGGCACTAAAATATTTTGGGCTCGAGGTAACGGATGGGTATTTGCAGGACTTACCAATATAATGAATGAACTCGATCCCGACAGCAAAGAATACAAATACTTCCTGAATATCTACAAGAAAATGGCTAAAAAACTGCTTGATATCCAGACTCCGGAAGGACACTGGGCAATGAGCCTCCTGGGGCAAGAGTTTTATCCTACTCCTGAAACAAGTGGTTCTTCCTTACTTCACTTATGGTCTGGCATGGGGGATAAACAAAGGTATCCTGGATAGGAGTGATTACGAACAGGCAGTAAAAAAAGGATGGAATGCTATATTGAGTCATGTTACTGAAGAAGGCATGTTAGGTTATGTTCAACCCATCGGAGCCGCACCCGGCGAGGCATGGCCTAATAAATCAGAGGTTTACGGCACCGGAGCATTTTTAAGTGCCGGATCTGAAATTTATAAGATGTATGGTGGAACACTTCCTCAATAGACTTATAAAAACACTAGCTGAACTATTAAAAAATCATATATTAATTTAAGGAGCAAATATCAACAACCCCTTTAAAGGGCCTTACTAATTCGAAGTTCGATATTTCACCACCACTAATCCCAGAAAAAGCCTTACGCACCAGCATTAGGCTTTTTCATTCTCAACATTAAGCTTACTTGTCATCATAATGTCCGATTGTAGATACAATTAGCACTTGTACTTTGTCTTCGATTACTCTATATACAATCCTGTCCCGTTTATTAATTCTTCTTGACCAATATCCTGATAAGTTATATTTGAGTGCTTCAGGGTTTCCTGAACCGGAATATGGTGTTTCAGATAATTCGAGGAATATCTGTTCTATTTTTCTAATTACCGACTGATTTCCTGATTTGTAATGAACCTGAAGCTCTTTCCTGGCTCGGGAAGATATTTCTAAAGAATACTTTCCCATATATTTTCAGGATCTTTAATTGGAATGGATTTATCTTGAGATAATTCAACTTCGGCTTCTTTAACATACTCAATCAGGGCATCATTAACTGATAAGCAATCGATATCCCCAATTGGAGCAAGAATATATGCTTTATCTTTCCCCCTTTGAACAATCACTTGTTTATTTTGATCCACAAGATCAAAATACTTCTTTTGATTGTCTCTGAATTCTCTGCTGCTAATTATCATCATATACTGTTATTTGTGTACCATTATGGTACAAATATATAATTTTTTGTCTATTATTCCAATATATTAAACACTTTTTAAACTAAGGTTAAAAACTCTAAATTAGATATTTCACCAGTTCATGATACTATACAAACTGCTATATTTGGCCTCGAATAATATTTACCCCGTTATAGAAAAAATTATAAATCTCCTCAAATTAGCTAAAACTTAATCTCATGTTAACTATTTCCCGGCATTGTTAATACAAAAAAGTAATTCATTTAAAATTTATGCCTCCCTTTAGTTAATTTGGCAGTAAAATTAAAAATATGAGATTCCAATTAATCCTTTTTATTTCCTTATTTATATCATCTGCCTATGGTCAGTTCTATAGTATTGAAGCAATCGCTATTCGAGCATCTCACTATAATCTTTCATTCGATCATCCTGATTTATATTATGAGATTCAAATTGCGGAGATGAATAAAAATACCTCATTATCACTTTTCTATGATGAAAATGTTCAATCATATATTAACTTGTTTCTTACAGAAAGAATCGAAGATCTAATTTTGTTTAAAAAACGTTCCGAACTTATCTTTCCAATGCTTGAGGAACTTCTGGCTGAACAAAATATTCCTGAAGAAATTAAATTCATGGCCGTTTTAGAGTCCGGCTTATCTCCTAGTGCTGTGTCTCCTTCGCAGGCTGTTGGATTATGGCAGTTCAAGGAAATTACTGCTAAATCATTTGGACTTAAAATTGATGGAAATCAAGATGACAGAAATGATCCCTCATTGTCTACTATTGCAGCTTGTAAGTATTTGAATTATTTGAATGCAGAATTTCAAGACTGGAATCTTTCATTGCTGGCTTATAATGCAGGACCGACTTATCTCCGACAACAAATCAGACGTACTAAAACAAAGGAATATTACATGTTAGTTCCACATCTCACCGATTCTGCCCGTAATTTTCTTCCTGCACTTGTGGCCATCATCTATCTGTTTAATAATTTTGAAAATCATTTTTGAAAAAACGGGCACAAAATTTGCATGAATCTTAGGAAAAATTAACGAAACTATTTTTTATCAACCAAATCTGAATTCTAATGAAAAATATATCGCTGATCATAATACTTTTTCTAGGTCTTGTAAATTTAAATTCATGTGATAATTCAACAGGAGTTACTACAAAAAGCTCAAGGAATATATCACTCCCAAAAATTTCAGGTGCTGCTGGTGAGATTCTGGTTGTAATGGATAACTTCAACTGGAAAAATAAATCCGGTGATCTGATACGAGAAACATTAGAGCAGGAATATCCTGCACTTACACAACCTGAACCCATTTTTGATGTTATACAGGTTTCTGAGGGTGTATTTGATGGAATATTTAGATTCCATCGTACAATTATTCGCGTTAATGTCGATCCTGAAATAAAGCAAGCCAATATAAAATATGGTGAAGATATCTGGGCAGCACCGCAACTTGTTATCCGAATGGAAGCACCTGACAGTTATTCTCTTGAAACATTGATTGACAAGGAAAGAAGTAATATTCTTCAAAATATACTAACCTATGACAGGAAAAGGTGAGAGAATATGTACAATGAAAGTAAGGATCTGGAGATACAAAACATATTAGCGAATTTTAATATTAACATGGCAATCCCTCGTGGTTATAATATTGATTTTTCGAACAAAGAGTTTGCCTCCATTTCAATTGAAACCTCAAAAACAAGTCAGGTTTTGTTTGTATATCAATATCCATACAATGGTGAAGGTGATTTAAAAACTTCAATGATAATTGAAAAAAGAAATGATTTCCTTAAAAAATATACAGTTGGAACAAGAGATGATTCTTATCTGACTACTGCAGCGATATTCCCTCCTTACAGTTACGACATTCTACTTGAAGGTCGGGAAATTGTTGAATTAAGAGGATGGTGGGAAATGCATAATGGATACATGGGCGGACCTTTCATGAGTCATACTATACTCGACAAGAAAAGAAATAAAATAGTAGTTGCCGATGCCTATGTCTATTATCCGAATAATAAAAAGCGTAACATGATGCGTCAACTGGAAGCAATGGTATATTCAATGCGATTCCTATCACAATGACAAAAAATCTGATAAGCAAAACGGAAATTGAAAAATCAAAGCTAAACGAGCAAATAATAAAAGAAACATATATTACATTTACTTGAAACTCAACCTGAAAAACTCTCTGCCCTACTGTATCAAATTGATTTAGATGAAAACAAATTATTGAATCCTGATGCTGAACTATCCAATGAAAATGAATGGATCAGTGAAATGATTCTGGAAAGAGAATTTGATGGCTTATTTCGACTACGCTCAATAACCGAAAACACTAATGATCTCTCAATAACCGAAAACACAAAAAACAATCTCCCAATAACCGAGAACACTAATAATAATCTCCGAATAACCAAAAACACAAAGAACAATCTCCCAATAACCAAAAACACTAATAATAATCTCGCAATAACCCAAAACAACAGGAACAAGTTCTCCATTAAAATTTATTACTCATTCCTCTCTTCTTATCACTTCTCATCACTCTCCCTCTCACTTCTTATCTCTTCTTATCACTCTCCCTCTCACTTCTTATCACTTCTCATCACTCTCCCTCTCACTTCTTCACCCCTTCATACTTCTGATTCCTCTGCCTCGGCGTAAAACCCGCTCCTCTAATTATCTGCTGAATTTCTTCAGCATGCGTACGAAAAGAATCACCTGCGGCAGACACTACATTTTCTTCAATCATAATGGATCCCAGATCATCAGCTCCCCCATGAAGACAAATCTGTGCAGTATTCATCCCAACAGTTAACAATGATGCCTGCAAATGATCTATATTATTTAATAATATTCGGCTTATCGCTACCAACCTCACGTATTCAACAGCTGACTGTCGGTAATGGCCAGGATACAATTTTTTCAATCTGGTACCTTCAGCCATAAATGGCCAGGGAACAAAAGTTACAAAACCATAATTTTCTTTAGGTTTCTTCGATTGTAAATCCCTTAGTTTTATAAGATGCGTAATTC
>JAGLSB010000676.1 GCA_023135955.1 Bacteroidales bacterium
GGGCTGATGAGGATGCTCCCGGGATTCTGACTCTTCCTGGGCATTTTCGGAGCAACGGGTACCATACCATCAGTAACGGTAAGATCTTCCACCATGATAAGGATGCAGCGGATAGCTGGGATGAGATCTGGCACCCATCCTCCAGCAGCCAGTCATGGCGCGACTACGCCATTAAGGAAAATATTCTTCAGGACACAGATGTGGCCAGGGGACCTGCATTTGAAAGGGCGGTGTTGCATGATACCATTTATAAAGATGGTAAGACCGCGGAGAAGGTGATCCGTGATCTCCGGAAGCTGAAAGAGATGGAAAAACCTTTCTTCTTAACCGCAGGTTTTTTAAAACCCCATCTGCCTTTTAATGCTCCGGAGAAGTATTGGAAACTGTATGATGACAAAGTCCGTTTGCCGGAAAACAACTATCCACCTGAAAATGCACCTGCCGAGTCAATTCATAACTGGGGGGAATTGAGGGCATATGCCGGAATACCATCTAAAGGACCCGTAAGTGATGAACTGGCAAAGAAACTTACTCATGGTTACTATGCCTGTGTGAGTTATACAGATGCGCAAATAGGTAAAATTCTAGATGAATTGAAAAGCTTAGGATTGGATAAGAATACAATAGTTGTTCTTTGGGGCGACCATGGATATCACCTTGGTGAGCACGGATTATGGTGTAAGCATTGCAACTTCGACAGAGTGTTAAATGCTCCGCTGATGTTTAAAACACCTAAAACTGCAACAAAAGGAAAAAGCAGTAATGCAGTGGTTGAGTTTGTTGATATTTATCCGACACTTTGCGAATTGGCTGGGATTGAAATTCCAGGGCATTTAGATGGAATTAGTTTGGTTCCTGTGTTTGAAAAGCCCGAAAGTGAAGTAAAGAAGGCTGCCTTTTCAAGATATCACGATGGTGAATCAGTTATAACAAAAAACTTTTTGTATACTCAATGGGCATCGGGGGGAGAGGTTGTTGGAAAAATGCTTTATGATCATAGGAGCGATCCAAAAGAAAATATTAATGTTGTTGACGATCCTGACTATAAAGATGTTGTTGAAGAATTAAGTCAGCTACTAAAAGAAAATAACGATAAACTCTACTCACAAGCAGAAGATGATACTCAGGAAAATGGGCATTTAATGGTAAAGAACGGGAACTTTTCTGACCCGTTAGGTCCATCCTGGAGAATAAGTAGTACGAATGGAGCAGAGTTATCCGCCAAAGTTGAGGATGGCCAGCTAATATGCGATGTAAAATCGCTTGGTGAGCAATACTGGAATGCCGGAATAATTCAAAATGAAATTTCTTTCAGTTTAAAAGAAAACAGTGAATGTACAATATATCTTTCAGGAAGTTGTTCACAAGAGGCAAAAGTTAAAGTACAATTGCAGGAAGAAGGTCCAAAGCTGGTTTCGCATGATGTAACCCTTTCTACATCAATTGATAATTATGCAGTTCCAATACAAATAAAAGAAGATGGAACGTACACACTTAAAATATACTTCTTAGATAAAGATGTTTCGTACTTTATTGATGATATAAGTATTAAGGTTAAAAAATAATTTGTGATGAAGGTTTACTTTAATCCGGTACTGAAAATTATAGTAGGATTTATATTCGTTTTGAATTCCTGCCTGGGTCATGCTCAGATTCAAAATAACGAGAATCCGGTAAATGTTGTTTTGATAATTTGTGATGATTTAAACGATGCTATTGAAGGTATGGGTGGGCATCCGCAGGTTATTACACCTAAAATAGCTTCATTAATGGAAGAAGGAGTTTGCTTTACAAATGCCCAGACAAATTCACCTATTTGTGGCCCTTCAAGGGCAAGTATGTGGAGTGGTTTGTATCCTCATACAACAGGCTATTATGGTTATAAACAACAGAGTAACCACTGGAGAAAGAATCATGTGTTAAAGAATACAGTCACCCTTTTTGAACAGCTTGTAAATAATGGATATGATGTATTTGCGACAGGCAAAATTCATCATAATGGTCATGAAGACTGGTCAATTTTCAATAACAACGATGGGCAATCCGGGTTTAAAGTAGGACCGTCGTTTGGCCCATATCCATGGGATGGAGACCCCAAAACAAATAACGTTCATGATCGTGGTGTGGCACATCCTGATTTACCTGCCAACTATAAGAGCAATAGTTGCTGGGATAGTTTTGGCCCTATCTATGATATTTCAGATAAAATGGGAGGTAAAGGTACCTGGTTATATAATCATGACGATATTGAATTTAAATACCTTGATGAAAATAATCGGGATTTAATGCCAGACGAAAGATGTGTGGAATATACCGAAGAAGTCTTGAGCAAAAATTATGATAAACCTTTTTTTATGGCAGTAGGATTTAACAGGCCACATTCTCCTTGTTATGTCCCTGAGAAATATTTTAAGAAATATCCCATAGATAGCCTGAAGTTGGCCCCTTACCTGGAAAATGATTTGGACGATTGTTCTGAAATAATCTGGAAGGACAAAGACCTTGGGACAGGAGCAACAGGTTTTCATAAATACAATGTTTTAAATGAAGCTGGTGGCGAAAAAGCACTGTTACAATGGACCCAGTCATATCTTGCAAGTGTTTCATTTATAGATGAACAAATTGGGAAAGTTGTTGATGCAGTAAAGAATAGTAAATATGCCAACAATACACTTATTATTCTAACTA
Source organism: Bacteroidales bacterium (assembly GCA_023135955.1). GTDB lineage: Bacteria > Bacteroidota > Bacteroidia > Bacteroidales > JAGLSB01. The sequence goes on from JAGLSB010000676.1 coordinate 2,689, forward strand.
GCGATCATGGATACCACATGGGCGAAAAAGAATATATTTTTAAAAACACACTTTGGGAAGAAAGTGCTCGTATTCCATTAATTATTTCCGGATTGAGTTCGTCAAAAAATAAGTTCTGTTCAACACCTGTATCATTAATTGACATTTACCCCACAATAGTAGATTATTGTAATCTTCCTACTAATCCAAATGTCGATGGAAATAAGAAACCACTTGATGGGCACAGCCTTAAACCACTTATTAACGATCCCGATAAAGGAAAATGGGAAGGCAACGATTTTGCAATTACAGCGGTTTCATCAGCGGCTCCGCTGGAATTAGATGAGCCGGCAAATAGTGAAGAACAACACTATTCAATAAGGACAGAGAGGTATAGATATATTTACTGTCGAAATGGAGAAGAGGAATTGTATGATCATAAAACAGATCCTTATGAATGGAACAATTTAGCTGGCAATAAAAGATATTCAAAGATCAAAGAAAAGCTTAAAGACAAAATAATTTCAATCTGTTACTAATTAGTTAATATCCATGAAAACAAAATACTATTTACCACTACTCTTATTATTGAGCTTTTGTAGCCAGCCTCAGGAAATGTCTTCTTTAAAAGAAACTTATGATGAAAGTTTCACTATTGGTGTTGCTTTAGGCGATGATATAATCACAAGCCAAGACAGCCAAATTCATACAATGATTAACCGGGAATTTAATTCAGTTGTTGCTGAAAATTGTATGAAAAGTGAAGTCATTCAGCCTTCGGAGGGTGAATTTGATTTTACACAATCGGATAGATTTGTTGATTTTGGAATGCAAAATAACATGGAAATTATTGGCCATACTTTGATTTGGCATTCCCAGGCTCCACCGTGGTTTTTTACTGACTCGAGTGGTGCCGATGTTTCAAGAGAGATTATGATTGGACGAATGGAAAATCATATCAATAATTTAGTAGGCAGATACAAGGGTAAAGTATATGGATGGGATATCGTAAATGAGGCAGTTGACGATTCAGGTGAGCTCAGAAAAAGTAAGTTTCACCAGATAATTGGAGAAGATTATATTGAATTAGCCTTCAAATTTGCTCATAATGCCGATCCTCTGGCTAAATTATTCTACAACGACTATAATTTGTGGAAACCGGAAAGAAGAGATGGAACCATTGAATTAATGAAAGGATTACAGGAAAAAGGTATTCCGGTTCATGGCCTTGGAATGCAGGCACATTGGGGGCTTGATACTCCTTTCGATTTGGTAGAAAAAAGCATAGTGGAATTCTCAAAACTTGGGATTGATATAATGTTAACAGAATTGGATATAACTGCAATACCTTTTCCTTCAGAAGAACTTACTGCTGATATATCTACTAATTACGAGTATTTGGAAAAATACAATCCTTATCCGGAGAGTCTGCCCGATTCAGTGCAAACACAGTTAAGTAAAAAGTATAGTGACCTTTTTGATATCTTATTAAGATATCAGGATGTAATATCCCGAGTAACTTTCTGGGGATTAAATGATTCAACAACATGGAGAAACAATTGGCCAGTAAAAGGCCGGGTTGATTATCCACTTTTATTTGACAAGAACAACCAACCGAAGCCTGCTTATTTTTCAGTTATAGAAGCTGCCAAAAATAACCTTGGCAATAATTAATAAATAGATCAGAAAATGAATCAAATATCACATAAATTATCTATAAAGGAAAAAATAGGATATAGTCTCGGTGATTTATCCGCAAACCTCGTATTTCAAACCCTGGTAACCTATCTTGCATATTTTTATACTGATATTTATGGATTGGAAGCAAATCATGCATCTGCTGTTATATTAATAATAGGACTTACTGCTGCCTTTGGTTTTAATCCTATTATTGGAGCTCTTGCAGATAGAACCAACTCACGATGGGGCAAGTTCAGACCCTGGATTCTTTGGACCTCTGTACCATTAGGTGTTATTGCATTACTTGCTTTCAGTACTCCGGATTTTTCTTATAAAGGAAAAGTTATTTATGCTGTTCTTACTTATACTCTTTTATTGCTTTTTTATGCCGCAAATAACCTGCCATACTCTGCGCTAAGTGGTGTTATAACTGGAGATATGGCCGAACGGAATAGCATTTCGTCGTATAGGTTTGTTGCTGTTATGTTTGCACAATTTTTTGTCCAGGTATTTATGTTGCCAATTATTGAAGTTGTTGGGGCTGGAGATAAGGCAGAGGGTATTGAAGTTGTAATGACATGGTTGGCTATTCTCGGCTCTATTTTGTTAATTATAACTTTTCTTACAACCAAAGAGCGCATAATACCTAAGCCAGAACAAAAATCAAGTGTATTAGAAGATTTAACAGATCTTGTAAAAAACAGACCTTGGATTATAATGCTTAGTGTGACCACATTGGTTTTTATTACCCTGGCAATGAAAGGAGGTTCATATGTTTATTATTTTGAGTACTACGTCGATAAAGAAACACTGGGTACTTTTATAGAACCAATATTTAACACTTTATCTGGAATTGGGATAAACTTCTTTGGTGAAAATCCTGCCTCTGCCGGATTTGGATTGTTTAATGCTGGTGGAATTATCTTCATGATTGTTGGTATTACATTATCCAAAAAATTAGCCGATAAATATGGTAAAAGGGACGTTTTTGGTGCTGCCCTGTTTATTTCTACGCTATTTATTTTCCCATTCTATTTCTATAAACCTACATCAATAGTTCTGATTTATGTGTCTCAAATTTTGCATGGCTTCTTTTATGGTCTGACTATTCCTTTGCTCTGGGCTATGATTGCCGATGTCGCAGATTATTCGGAATGGAAAAATAACCGTCGCGCAACTGCAATTATATTTTCAGCAATGATGGTAGGTTTAAAAGGTGGCTTAAGCATTGGTGGTGCGTTGGTAACCTTGATTCTGGGTTTATTCGGCTATATTACAAAGGAAGCTGCTGGAGATGTTCAAATGGTTGTACAGCCAGATAGCGCAATATTTGGAATCAAAATGTTAGTGAGCATATTGCCATCAATTCCATTTTTAATGGCTATTGCACTAATATTTTTCTATAAAATTAATAAGAAAATGGAAGTTGAAATAGAAAAAGAATTATTAGAAAGAAGAAACAAGTAACAAGGAAAATATTATGGCAAAAATTATTGATGTTTCAAAAGTTGAAGAACTAAAGCAAAAAGCAATATCACAACCGATAGTTGAGCACATATACACAGCAGATCCATCTGCACATGTATTTAATAATAGACTTTATATATATCCTTCACATGATATAGCAGCAGACATTGACTTCAATGATAATGGAGACCATTTTGATATGAAAGACTATCATGTTCTTTCAATGGATGAAATAAACGGTGAGGTTATAGATCATGGTGTAGCTCTCGATATTAAAGATGTGCCTTGGGCTGGTCGTCAAATGTGGGCTCCGGATGCCGCTCATAAGGATGGAAAATTTTATTTCTATTTCCCGGCAAAAGACAAGAACGATATATTTAGAATTGGTGTTGCGGTAAGTAATAATCCTGAAGGTCCTTTCAAAGCAGAACCTCACCCCATGTTACATAGCCATAGTATTGATCCTGCTGTATTTGAAGATCAGAATGGGAAGTATTTTATGTATTTTGGTGGCATTTGGGGTGGACAACTTCAGAGATACAGGGATAATAAAGCAATTGAAGTGGGACAAGAACCACAAAATCATGAACCAGCTTTATCTGCAAAAGTTGCCCTAATGCATGATAATATGCTTGAATTTGCGGAAGAACCACGTGATTTATTGATTCTTGATGAAAATGGTGACCCGATCAAGGCCGGAGATCACGACAGAAGATTTTTTGAAGCAGCGTGGATGCATAAATATAATGGGAAATATTATTTCTCCTATTCAACAGGTAATACTCATAAGCTTTGTTATGCTGTATCCGATAATCCTTATGGACCTTTTACATACAAAGGAATAATTCTAATGCCGGTTATTGGTTGGACAACTCATCATTCAATTGTTGAATTTAAGAATAAGTGGCACTTATTTTACCACGATAGCTCTCTGTCTGATGGAGTTACTCATCTCCGTTCAGTGAAATTCACTGAAATTGAATATGATGAGAATGGAGACATTAAAACTATTGATCCTTTCCTTATTCGTTAAAAGAATAATCTGGAATCTCCATCATGTAATTCTATGTGATCAATTTTTATTTTGAAGGTCAGGGATCTGGAATCCGAAGGCTGTGATCATTTCGAAAGTTAATACCTTCTGATATTGCGTAGGTATTAGACAATTTATGCATTGCGTACCTTCTTCAAAAGCAACAATTTCCTCTCCTCTCAGCACTGTATTTCCTTGTTCACCGGGGAACTTATGAAAGTGGTGTTTATAACTGCCATAGTAATCTCTGGTGTGACTTTGGAAACAAAAGCCATTTCCTTCAAATAAACTGATCCCTCTGTGTACTGGCACTTGATTATTTTTTGCGTTGTATCAACTTAACACACGATATTCTTACAATGATTAAGCATCTGAATAAAACTGCTTTTGTTGACTTAAAAACAAATTAAACTAATACGTCAGGATAGTTTATGACAGTTTAAAATATTGTTAATATTGAAATATATTAATAGATAAAACGCCCAGTGCATACTAAAAATATAGTACATTTGGCAGATAGTGCTAAATATGAACATGATAGCATTAAGAAACATAGTAGTAAACTGAAAAATTGAAGCGTTTAAATGCCAAACGCACCATATTCAAA
>JAGLSB010000677.1 GCA_023135955.1 Bacteroidales bacterium
ATACTAAACGTGCAACCTAGATTCATCGAAAAAACCCCAGGGTTCACCGAATTAATTTTAATTTTGATTAAAGTCGACTTTCCTTTGATGTAAATTTTAAACTCAAAGTCATGAAAAACAAATTAATCATCCTAACAGCAATACTTTCTTTAATTATTAGCAGTTGCATAGTTAGAAGTATACATCCTTTCTATAAAGACAGTGATGTAGTATTTAAATCAGAATTACTAGGTACATGGTTAGATTCTGATAGTTCAAAATGGGTATTCTCTCAGCGCATCTATCAGGAATCCTTTTTAGGACCTGAAAAGAAAGATAATTCATATGAAGTTGTCTATTACGAAGAAGGAAATGACACATCATATTTTTATGTTCATCTATTTATGTTGAAAGGAGAATATTATCTGGATTTCTTTCCTGATGAGGATGATAATATTGGTGATAAATTTGCTTCCTTTCATTTTTTTCCAACACATTCAATTGCAAGAATAAAATTAGTAGGCGATGAAAATCTAAGTTTATTCTGGTACGATGAAGGCTGGTTAGGAAATTTGTTTGAAGAGAACAGAGTTAAAATATCACACGAGTATATTAATCCATCTGGTAATTATGAGCAATATATATTAACTGCAGAAACATCTGAATTACAGAAATTTATAGTGAAGTATGGAGCAGAGATTGATATTTTTGAAAAGATTAACTTTGATTCTATTAGAAATATTGAAAATAAATTTGATATTCAAAATACTATCATAGATGAAATGGAAGCCTATTGCAATTCTGAGGAGGATAATACAGATGTAATTTATTTAAGTATGATAAAAATTGAAGATGTTGAATAAGTTAAAACAAGCATTTATATATATAGCCGGAATAAGAATAATTCAACATTTCTTATTCTGGCTTGTGAGCTTCAGGATATTGCTGGGCATATTTGGTAATTCCAAAGATTTTTTAATTATAGATTATATTTATACAAGTGTTTTTATTTTTAGTATATCGATACCGGTTTATATAAATCTGAAATTACTAATTCCAAAATTATTATCAATAAAGAAATATATTCTTTTTATTATTTCATTTTCATTTTTACTAGCTCTTTCAGTTTTTATTAATCATATTATATTCAGCAAGTTAATTGACTATGTATTTCCTGAATATTATTTTATTTCTTATTATGAACTTATTGATATTGCTAAGTTTATGATAGTTTTTATGGCTTTGACAAGCTTGCTGAAACTATCTAAATCGTGGTTTTTAGTTGCAGAAACAAAAGAGAAGCTTTCTCAGCTTGAAACTGAGAAATACAGGACTGAGCTAATGGCATTAAGATCACAGATTAACCCTCATTTTATGTTTAATAGTCTGAATAATATTTACTCCTTAACCCTTAGTAAATCGGAGAAAGCTCCAGATGCAGTAATTAAGCTGGGGAATATTATGCGCTATGTAATTTATGACGGAAGTTCAGAAAGTGTTGCTTTGAAGGATGAGATAAAGATACTGGAAGAGTATATAGATCTGCAGAATTTAAGAGCAAAAATTTCTAAAATCTCTTTTTCTTTTAAAGTTCAGAATGATGAAGCTAAAATATCCCCATTAATATTTCTCCCAATTGTTGAAAATGGTTACAAGCATGGAATTAAAGGTGATGTTGAGAATTCTTATCTTAATATAATTTTGAATGAAGCTGATAAAGTATTAACTTTTAAGACTGAAAATAATAAGGGTATTGCTGAAAAAATAGAGAAAGATCAGAATAATGGAATAGGTATTGAAAATGTTAAAAGAAGGCTAGAGTTAATTTATCCTGGAAATCACGAATTTCATATATTTGATGAAGCAGATCGTTTTGTAGTTGAAATAAAAATTCGATATGAATGATCTAATAAATTGTATAATTGTCGATGACGAACCACTTTCGCTGCAGATATTGGAAAAGTATATCAGTGAAACACCTTTCCTGAATCTTCAATGCAGTTGTAATGATGCTTTTGAAGCGCTTGATGCATTAAAGAATTTCAAAGTAGACCTAATCTTTCTTGATATCAACATGCCTAAACTTTCAGGTTTACAAATGCTTAAAACACTTAATAATCCTCCTAAAGTAATATTCACTACAGCATATCCTGAATTTGCAGTGGAAGGATTTGAGGTTGATGCTATTGATTATCTGCTAAAGCCTTTTAGTTTTGAGAGATTTATGAAAGCGGTTTATAAATGTAGACAGGAAGTTGATAATGGAAGAAATAAAGAAAGTGAGCAAGAGGGAGATGAAGTAATTTGGCTGAAATCTGACAAAAAGCTTCATAGGGTATTGATTGAAGATATTCTATATATTGAAGCTGTTGGAGATTATTTGAAATTAACGTGCGAGAGCAAAAATCTAATTGTTCACGAAACGCTCCAGAATATGGAAGAAATTTTGTCTGAATACAATTTCTGCCGGATTCATAGATCATACATAATCCCGATAAATAAACTCGAATTTATTGAAGCAAATAGAGTAGGGATATCAGGAGCTGATTTTCCAATTGGGCAAACTTACAAAGAAGGGTTTCTGGAGAAGCTTAAAAGACGGAAGAAAATATAAATTACGAAATTTTACTTTCAGTATTGATACGCAAAGATACGCAGAGTATTCGCAAAGTTGCGCTAAAGATTCATTTGCGAACCTTTGCGGATCTCAGCGGTTCTTTGCGTAATTTCTTATACTTCTATTTATGTAAATACCTTCTACTCAAAGTAATTAATCCTCAGAACCATTTCAGTTTCAGAGCTAACTTTATATCTGTCGTCTATCCTATGACCAATAATCCAAACAATTTGCTTTCCACTGGCGAGAATCCAAAGTTTTTCTTTTTCAGGAATGGATAATTTAATATTTATAAAGAAGTCACTAAGCTTCTTCATTCCTGTCATCCCAAAAGGTCTAAAATAGTCGCCTTTTTCCCATTTGCGAATAATCAGAGGAAAGTTTATCTTATCGTAATCAAGTTGTGCTACATTGCTTTCTGGAATGATCTGAAATTCGGATGATGGGTATGATTCAAGCGTGAGTTTAATAGGTGCATTTACTTCATACTGATCTTCATCAATATAAAATCTCTGAATTTCCTGTTCTAATATTTTCTCAATGATAAGTTGGTCCCTGTCTTTAACGAGTCTGTAATCCTGACTATAAAACAATTTGCCACTATCTTTGTTTTCCAGAGAAATTAGAATATCATCAACTACAGAAGACGTAAAGTTAAATTCATGAAGAATTTCATATAAGATAGCTTTCTTATGATCTTCCTTACACAATTCTTCAACAGAAATGTAAAATGTATGATCCTCCTCGCTCATTAAATATTTCTTCTTCAGGTCCAACTCATGACAATAAATATCATTTACTTCCTGAAGCTTATTCATGTTCTCAGACATAGTAGTTGCGAATCCAGGATTTATTTCTTTGAAAAGAGGAATTATTTCATGTCTTAGCTTATTTCTCAGATATTTAGTACTTCTATTACTACTATCTTCTCTCCATTTAATGTCATTAAAATTGGCATAATTAAGGATTTCATTTCTTTCGGCCCATAATAATGGCCTCAGCAGATCTTTAGAAATGGCTTTTATTCCAGACAAACCTTTTATTCCGGTGCCCCTTGATAAATTGATAAAAAATGTTTCTAAATTATCATCCTTATTATGTGCTGTTGCTATCAGATCAAACCCAAGTTTATCTTTTAACTCTGCAAACCAGTCATACCTTAACTGTCGTGCAGCCATCTGAATGGAGATTTTATTCTCCTCAGCAAATTCTATTGTATCAAATTCTTTTGTATGGACTATAATATTATAACTACTTTCAAGATTCTTTACAAACTCGCAATCTTCATCTGATTCCTTAGCTCTAAGTTTAAAGTTGCAATGAGCAATTATTAGATGATATTCTAGTTTTGAGAAGAGATCAAGCATGACCATTGAATCAATTCCTCCTGAAACAGCCAGTAAGATTTTCTGACCAGGATCTAACTGACATTCCTGATTTAGAAAAGATTGGAAATTCTCTATCATCATGCAAATTTTGAACTAAGATACAAAAAAAAAGAGGCTCATGTTTGCTCCTTTCAGTCGCTGTTTGAGGTTTCATGTTTGCTCCTTTCAGTCGCTGTTTCGGGTTGAGGTCAACCCAACCTGAAACTTGAAACATTAAACCAACTACGAAAATTATTTATCTGATAAAAAAGCTGCTATCCCTTCATGAGTCTCTTTAATAGCCTTATCACCACTGTGCCAGTCTGCAGGACAAACTTCACCGTTCTTTTCAAAAAACTGAAGGGCGTCAACCATTCTTAAGGTTTCCTGAATACTTCTTCCCAAAGGCATATCATTAACTACCTGGTGACGAACAATACCTTCCTTGTCTATCAGAAACAAACCTCTGTATGCTTCTGGAATTCCTTTATACATTACTTCGTCATTCTCATCATCTTCATCAAAATAATATTCCCCTGCAAGCACACCATAGTTTTCAGAAATGGTTAATGCCGGATCGGCTACTAAAGGATATTTTACTCCTTTTATTCCACCATCATTCAATTCTGTCTGCAGCCATTTCCAATGAGAGTGCTTTGAGTCGACAGAGCAGCCTACAACTGCAACATTCCTTTTCTCAAATTCTTCCATAGAATTCTGAAAAGCTATAATCTCTGTTGGGCAAACAAATGTAAAATCGGCTGGATAAAAGAAAAATATAACATACTTTTTTTCTATGTATTGTTTCAGAGAGAAATTCTCTATTACTTCACCACCGTTAATAACTGCTGATGATGAAAATACAGGAGCTTTTTTACCTACTAATACTGACATAATAAATTAAGTTTAGATTTTTGAATTAATTATTTATATATGAACAAATATTTTCTATTCAGGTTCAATTATTTCAAATAATCAATATGATTTCTCACTCTGTTCACATTTTTTAAATAAAAGTAAGATCTGCAGGATCCTGACGAGTGTCATAAACTCTTAAAATATTTATATGCTTTTTGGAATATCGGTAGAAAATTGTATTATGCTTTGTTACAACGCATTTTCGCACCTTCATTTTTTTATTAATCAAAGGGTATTGTTTAGGGTTCCTTATTAGTTGGAAAAGGTTATAATCAAGAATATCAATAAATTTTAATGCTCCATCATTTCCCCATTTATCATTTAGGTAATTTAAAATAATTTCGAAATCTTTTTCTGCCAAGGGAGACCATATAATGCTATTAGACATCAGTGTATTTCTTTCTGAACTTAGAAATAACTTGTTCGTTTGGAATTCCTTTTCCAGACTCTATTTGATCAAGTGCATTTACTATTCCATTCTTTTGATACTCAGAAAGCTCATCCCAGTCATTTAACTCATAATTACCATGAATTAAATTTTTTAAGAGACCATAAATTTCGGTAAGTTGCTTTTCATCAAGGGAATCAATTTTGCGAAATATATTTAGTTTTAAATCTGACGTACTCATAATCATAGCTTTACTCAAAGATACAATAAATTTAATTTCTAGTTTATAAGTGCTATCACTTTTCTCTAAACAAGGCTATTTTCTCATTTAGAGTCCCAACATTTCCGGTCCTTGTTCGAAAACAATATCAACAGGAATAGAAAGTTCATTCAAGCGACTCAAATCACTTTGAAGTTGTGTCCTGATAAAGCCTTTTTCTTCAATGAATTTTCCTGCTTTTTCATAATCACCTAAGCCTTGTATCGCAATGATTTCATTTGTGAGACTTAACATTGCGGTTTTCATTTTATCAAAATCCACTTTATAAGTTCCTGAAATTTCGTTCTTTGTAAAAGCACCAGTTTCCTGGAAATAATAGAAACGCATCATATTTGCTTTTCCATGAGCAGAAGCATCACCAAAACGTACTGAGCGGAATATACTAGTCATAAAAGTTACGTAGTTTGTCATTAGATCCTTTTCTCCCAGCTCACCCATTTCAGCAAGTTTGGTTACAATATACAGACCAAGTATGTCAGCTTTCCCTTCTTCAATCGAGGAGTAATTATCCTTTAAAGCTTCACGAACAGAACCATTTCCGTTTATAGTGTAATCCAATCCAAGTCCGTGTGCTACTTCATGAAACATAATGTTTTCAAAAAATGCATCAAAATCAATATATTGACGTTGGCTTTCGTCTATTAGTACATTCGAAATAGGAACTAGTATTTTTTCAAACTTAGCTTGAATGGAATTTTTCAATTGTAATTTTCTACTTCCATATTTTGCTCTTACCATTGGATCGTTAGGCAGATTAATTGCAATAGTTTTACTCCCGGCATTGCAATCGCCAGAATAATATACCGCATCATAAACGTTCAGATCAGATCCTGTACCAGGTGTTTCAGTCTTAAATCGGGCTTCAACAGGCAGTTCCTTTTGAAGCATAGGAAGCAGGCTTGTTAACTTACTCAGTTTTTCACTCCATTGAGGATCTTTTATGAGGATAAATGATTCATGAGCCGCTTTATAATTAAAAAGATGGTCTTCGTAATTCTCTATTGGTCCAACTACGAAGTCAATTTTATTATTTTTCATCTCCATCCAGGCAACATCACTTTCATAATAATCGTCGGTTAGAAAAGCAGCAGACCTTTTTTCAAGATAAGATTTAAATCCTTCATCTTCAGCAAGAGCAGCTGCTTCCAATAATAATGCAGATGCAATCTCTATTTTTTCTTTAAAGAACTCATGATAAAATATTGATTTTAAATCACCTTCAGGAGTTCTTCTAATAACTGTATATAGATTTGTTTTATCCGGACAATCAAAAGCTTCAAACTCCTCATAACTAATATCTTTTGGGTAGAAGTTGGCTCCTGCAGGTTTTTCTCCAAATTGAGATAAAAAGGCTTTATTGTCATTAAGCCTTTCCCATGGACCATAGTTGATAGCATACAAGCTACGTAAAACCGGATTATCTGTAGTTTCCATTAGTTGATTTTTGTCACCATAGGCTTCAATCCAAAAAATATCATTCATAATATATGCCACTTTGAACAATATTTTGAGCATTTGATGCTGATTCTCAGACAAATGCTCAATATTTGATTCCAATGGGACTGATATAAAGGAATTCAATTTATTTTCAAGAATCCTTTCATCTGAAAAAAGAGAAATATTTGTAGTTCCATCTTCATGAAGAAGAATTAACTCTTCATTTTTCTTAATATATTTAAATCTCAAAATGCTTTTTTCTCCTTCAAGTGTTCTTTCTACGCTTAATAGAACAAAATCATCATTGTCATCTTCAATAATAAAAGTAAATACTTCATTTTGAAAGAATAACTGACTTTGTTCGATTCTTGCTGTTATAGCAGATGCAGGCTCAATCTGAATATTTCCATCTTCATCAATTATTTCTGAAGCTGGATAGATTCCTGAGAATGAATGGTTAAGATAGCTGTATTTGTCAGATTTACAGGATGATATCAAGATAGTAATACCTAATAAAATTAAGGGTAGATTTTTCATGATCAGAGGATTATTTTATATTCTTCGAAAATATAACAAAAGCAGCTCATAATGAAGCAAATGCGATGTTATTTTTTATAGAGATTATTTGTTTGAGCAGTATTTAGAGTTGGATATATTTTAAGAGTATAAATACTTGGGACGATGTCCCAAGGTCTGATATGTCAGGCTTTCAGCCTGAAGATATTTATGACGATATACTATTCATACTTAATAGTTTAGAAAAATATTGTTTGACTATAAATACTTTAAAAGATGGCCAATAATATAATATGTCAGATTTTTAGTTTGAAGAATTTCTAAATTCTCCTTACTTATAATGATTTTATATTCAGCCTGAAAGGCTGACAGAACAATAACTTGGGACATCGTCCCAAGTATTAAGAAATAATATTAATCTTCAGGCTGAAGGCCTGACACAAATTATAGATATATGGGACAATCACTATCGCAAATGTATATTCATCTTACATTCTCAACAAAATTTCGCAAGCCTTTTATTAGTACAAAATGGGAAGATAGTTTACACTCTTACATGGCTGGAATACTAAAGAGATATCAAAGTCCTGCATTAATTATTAATTCTGTTCCCGATCATGTTCATATTCTATTCAGGTTATCAAAAAATTATGCGCTTTCAAAAATCCTGGAGGAGCTTAAAAAAGAATCTTCAAAATGGATCAAGAAAACGGACACCAATCTTCATAAGTTTTCCTGGCAAATTGGATACGCTGCTTTTTCAGTAAGCGGTCGTGCAGTTAATAAAGTCACCAGCTATATTAATAATCAGAAAAGCCATCATAATGTAGCAAGCTATAAGGATGAAGTGGAAGAATTAATAAATGAATATGATATTGTTGAGTACGATGCTGAGTATTTTTGGGAATAAATACTTTGGGCGATGCCCAAAGGTCTGATATGTCAGGCTTTCAGCCTGAAGAAATATTGAACAACTTCTATTCAGCCTGAAGAAATAGAACATCAAACTATTAGTCTGAACAGCTAGCGGACTTATGACTGGGTCTATAAATACAATGATCCATATTTAAGACTTTCAGTTTGAAGAAATATTGAACAACTTCTATTCAGCCTGAAGGGCTGACAGACCTAAGACTTGGGACATCGTCCCAAGAATTAGGAATAATAATTTTCTTCTTCAGGCTGAAGGCCTGACACATATTATCATTATTGCTTAATAAGAAAGACCTTGGTTCAATATATAAAAAGGTTGACTCCAGACAAGCCAGAGTCAACCTACATTTCTAATAATTTTAATAACTATTGTTTAATTAATTTTTGAAGATAAGTTCCATTCTTATCTGTAAGTTTAATCATATAGATACCGCTTTCTAGTTCAGTAATATCAATTTCTATATCTTTTGATGAAGTTTTGGTTTCTTTTAATTTTTGTCCGGACAATGAGTAAATACAGATTTGTCAAAAATATATTTCATAAAAAATCCCACTTTCGTGGGATAATAAAACTTCAATTTATCATAAAGCTTAGAATCTATATGACTGTGAAGGAGGATTAAAAACCAAAACCTATGCTTAAGCCAAATACAAGTGCCTTGGAGCTACCAATATCAAAATTTACTGTTGGGCCAAAAACAACTTTGCCTAAATGAAAATCATAACCTCCTCCTATGCGAAACGCAAAGGAAGCTTCTTTTCCTGTACTCTCATGATGTTCGTCATCATGGTGTTCTTCAGCAAATATGACCAAAGGAGCTGTCACAATTTTCATGTTATTCATCGGGTGAATAAAAATTGGTATACTCCCTAAAATTTCACCTGATCCTATTGAGATATATTCACCACCAAGCCCCAGCCCAATTAAATTACTTATACGGTATTCATAATCAATCCCAATCGTAAATCCAGTGCTATGGTGTGTTATATTATTAGTTGCCCCAGTAAAAACAGCCATGTGATTTTTGTGGGCATGCCCTCCGCTGTGGCTATCTTCATGGTGATCGTCACTAACTGCATGATGTTCTTCTTCATGTTGACTAAATACTGTATTGCTAAAAACAAAGCAAAACAAAGCAAAAAACGTGATCATTAATTTTTTCATGTGTCTAATTCTTTAAGGTTAATATTTAATAAAAATCTATTTCCAATTTAAAGGAGATAATCAAGATGAATAATTAAATCAATGAATTTTAATATTCACATAGCATATCCTAAATAATCATATATTTCTATGGTTTGGGGTATTTGGATTTTATAAGAAAAAAGATACTATTTCTTTAAGGTTTAAAAATACTATTTACGTACATCTTCAATAAAAAGTTACAAATAAGTCATACTATTTTGAGTTTTCATATTATTGAGTAATTAAAAACCAAATCTTTAATTCATTTCTCAAATCAAATTATATTCGCTTATTTTGTGTTCTTAAAATAATAAGAAATGGCAAAGGGAATTACAACAAGGAAAGAGAATTATTCTCAATGGTATAACGACCTGGTAATCAAGGCTGACTTGGCTGAATATTCAGCAGTAAGAGGTTGTATGGTAATAAAACCTTATGGTTATGCGATCTGGGAAAAAATGCAGGCGGTACTGGATAAAAAGTTTAAGGATACAGGTCATGAAAATGCCTACTTTCCACTGTTTATACCTAAATCATTTTTCAGTAAAGAAGCCGCTCATGTTGAAGGTTTCGCAAAAGAAGTCGCTGTTGTTACTCATTACAGGTTAAAAAATGATGAAGTAAACGGTGGCGTAATTGTCGATCCAGATGCAAAACTTGAAGAAGAACTTATTATCAGGCCCACTTCAGAAACCATAATATGGAATACATATAAGAACTGGATACAGTCATATCGCGATTTACCTATTAAAATAAATCAATGGGCCAATGTAGTAAGATGGGAAATGCGTACTCGATTATTTCTCCGTACTGCTGAGTTCTTATGGCAAGAAGGTCACACAGCACATGCTACAAGTCAAGAGGCTGTTGAAGAGACAGAAAAGATGCTTGATGTTTATGCTGATTTTGTTGAGAATTGGATGGCAGTTCCTGTAATTAAAGGTCTGAAAAGTGAAAGCGAGAAATTTGCCGGGGCAATTGACACTTATGCAATTGAAGCCCTCATGCAGGATGGGAAAGCCTTACAAGCTGGGACTTCTCATTTTCTGGGACAGAATTTTGCTAAGGCCTTCGATGTGCAGTTTGCTAATAAAGAAGGAAAGCTGGATCATGTTTGGGCCACATCCTGGGGTGTTTCTACACGTTTAATGGGTGCACTCGTTATGGCGCATTCAGATGATAAGGGCCTTGTTCTGCCACCTAAATTAGCTCCCATACAAGTTGTTATTGTACCAATTTACAAAAATGAAGAACAACTTAATGAAATTTCACGAACAGCTGTTAAAATTAAGTCTGAGCTGGAATCCAAAGGAATATCTGTTAAATTCGATGACAGAGATTTCCATAAGCCAGGTTGGAAGTTTGCCGAGTATGAACTAAAAGGTATACCAGTCAGGTTAGCAATTGGGCCAAGAGATATGGAAAATGGCACGATAGAAATAGCCAGACGTGATACACTAGAGAAATCTTCAAGAAGTCAGGAAGGACTAAGCGATTATATTTCTGATCTTCTGGATGAAATACAAACTTCTATCTATCAAAAGGCATTCAGGTTTAGAGAAGAAAATACTACTGAGGTTTATAATTGGGAAGAATTTAAGGAAGTGCTTGAGAATAAAGGCGGATTTATTTCAGCTTATTGGGATGGCACAACAGAAACAGAAGAAAAAATCAAACAAGAAACTAAGGCTACTATTCGTTGCATACCTCTTGACGGCGAAAATGAAACCGGAACTTGTATGTATAGTGGAAAACCTGCTAAATATAAGGTTATTTATGCGAAAGCGTATTAGGAAGTGAAGAAGTTAGGAAGTGAGTCACTGCGTTGGTAAGTTGTCCGGTGGGGCGGACTGGTGAAAAGGTAGAGTCTGTTTGTTATATACAATTAATCATTCTAATAATAGAATTAATTATTAGTAAAAG
>JAGLSB010000678.1 GCA_023135955.1 Bacteroidales bacterium
ATCCTCCCCCTAGTAGCCATTGGTATGTCAGGTCAGGATTATCTGTAACACTGAGAATAACACTATCTCCAGAACAGAAAGTTTCCGTTCCCGATGAAGTAATTGTCGGTGCTATTGGTGTTGGAGAAACATTTACTGCTTTAGCTTGTGTTTGAACAAAACAAGCAACTGAGTTTGTGATTACGAGCTTATAATTACCCGTAGTAGTTGCGGTATACGTATTGGATATTGCTCCGCTTATAGTTATATCTCCATCCATCCATTGATAAGTCATATCCGGATCATCTGTAACACTTATTTCAACTGATTCTCCATCGCAAAAATCGGTAGCACCGGTTAGACCTATAGTAGGAATTGCCGGAACAGGATTTGCTATAATATCAATTGTGTTTGTGGAAGTTGAGGTACAACCTGTGGAGTTGCTTACTTCCAGGGAATAAGACCCCGAAGTTTTTGCAACAAAAACGCTGGTATCAGTACCCGTAACTCCGCCATTTCGTTTCCACTGATATGAATAATCTGAATTATCACTAACGCTCAATACTACACTATCCCCATCGCAGAAAGTGAGATTTCCAACACTATTAATAGTATGAGAGCCTGGTGGGTCCTGAGCCGATACTACTTTAGAATCAGAAGTCGCAAAACAATTTCCAATAGGATTCTCAACTTCAACTGTAAAAGATCCTGACTGTTTTGCTGTATAAAAACTTGAATCAGCATCGCTTATTGATGTGCCATTTAATTTCCAATCATATAAATAACCAGCATTATATGGAACTTCAAAATTCACACTATCGCCCACACAAAAATTAAGTGATGCATCTGCTGATACACTTGCATCCGGATTTTCTCCTACCTGAACAATATTTGAGGTTGAGTCGAGGCAACCGTTATTTGCTGTAACTTTAAGTTTAACATTATAATCTCCTGCACTAGCATAAAGATTTGTTCCTGGATCTTCTATTGAAGAAGTATTTCCATCACCAAAATCCCACAGCCAATTTGTGGCTGTTAATCCATTCATTAAGGAATTATTATAAAAATCAGTTGCAACCAAAAAACAGGCGGTTGAAGCAGAAAAATCGGAAGTAATGCTTGGTAAAACAGTTACGGATTTTGTTATAGAATCGCCAGGAGTTTTAACTGCATCAACCATATAGCTAGCAACCAATTTTACACTATAGGTTCCGGGAGCAGCAAATTGATAATTTGGATGTTGGTCAGAAGAAGTTCCTCCATCTCCAAAGTCCCAATCCCAGTGTGAAATAACCACCCCGTTTGCAACTGAAAGATCAGTAAAAGAAGTAGACAAGCCTATACAAACTTCATCATTACTAAAATCGACATTTATACTGGAAATTATAAATGACTCCTCTGGAGCCCATTCGCCACCCCTAAAACTATGATCAATAGCCTGTACACTCCAATAATATGTTCCTATATCCATAGTTTCCAACAAATATTGTGTATTAAACTGGGCATTGCCAATTTTGGCAACACGTCTGTAACCGGTTCCTACATCAGCCTGGGGAGAAACTATATCAAATCCACCGGGAGTTGTACCAAGACGTACATTATAGGATAAACCTCCATCTGTGCTTTCAGTATCTGTTGCTTCAGTCCAACCTAGGATTACTCCCAGCCCGGAACGAAGGTGAGAAAGACTATCAGGGGTAGAGGGAGGTGTATTTGGCCAGTCTTTTGTGTTTTCATAAAGGGTTGTCAAATAGCCGGTGCCGTCTTTTGTTCCAGTAGATATTATATCAAGATCCCCATCATTATCATAATCTCCCATCCGGGACTTTCCGTCATAACCATTTTCAGAAAAAATATAATCCAGATTATCAAAGCCAGTGTAATTATTAAGGTAAAGCTCATTAAATTCAAGAGTATTTTTCCCGTTAATAAAAAAATCGGAATCACCATCATTTTCATAGTCCCCTATTGAAACATTTCCATACGCCGAACCTTTTAATATTGTATTTAATTCAGTAAAAGTATTATCCTGATTATTTGTAAAGACCTTTGTGATATAGTAATTATCAGAATTCCCTGTCATTAGAAGGTCAATATAGGAATCATTATTATAATCAAACCATCTTGTTTCACCCCTGGAAGTAAGATTGGAAAAGACATTACTAGTGACAGAAAAATTTCCTGCTCCTTCATTTACCATAATATAGTTGGTACTCCAGTTAAGGTCAACAATATCAAAATCCATGTCATTATCAAGATCAACAATATCGAGATAATAACCATAAATTCTTGTTTCATGCACAGGCGAAAAGTTGAAGTCTCCCTCATTAAGAAGAATTTTATAAGGTGAACTAACAAAATCTATATCTCCATCATTATCTATATCTCCATATGCTATACAAGTTTGAAAATTATCAGGCAATGAATATGTATAGGCATCTGCAAAAGAATTCCCATCCAGATTCTTATAAATCTTTATCAATCTTCCGGTTGAAGAAGATGATGTAGTATTTCCATAAAGAACCATATCCAGAAAATTATCATTATTCATATCAACCCATTCTACAGACATGCTGGGATTAGCATATATACCCTGCAGGGGTAAGATCAACTCCTGAAAATCAATGCCAGAATTTGTATATATTTTTGTATCATATCCAGCTGAACTATGACCCGCTATAACCAGATCTAAATCTCCATCATTATCATAATCTCCCCAATCTGCACCGCCTTTCTCTACGTCAATGAAAGGATGTAAACCTGAATAAGTAAATAAATCCTTTACATTTATAGTATCTTCTTCTGAAAAGACGGATGTATTTAGTGAATTATCAATACATTGAACTTTCCAGTAGTAATTTCCAATATCAAGGTTTTTAATAACCCATACAGTATCATGAATATCTCCATATTCAGCAATCTTCCTAAAGCTACTCGAAATATTTCCCTGTGAACTAACAATAGTATCTGTTCCAGTATATAATGTTAGAATAAAACTGACTTTAGGGTCGGAAACTGATGTATTATCCTCCCAGGAGAGTGTCACATCATTACCGGAAATTATTGAATTAAGTCCAGTTGGTGTTGCTGGTGAGGATTTTACATTTGGGCTTAAATTTTTGAATACAACCGGTTTATAGTTCGAAGTATTCTGATCGAATGTCATTTGAATAAAATCAGGATCGCTATCACTATCGTACAAAAAAACCTGGTATGCAGAAGAAGACCTGTAAGTCATCTGATTTTTAAAATCATAATTCTTTGAAAATTGATCATTCCCTAAATTTTCCATCAAAATATTGGCTGAATGTACATCCTGGGTACTTGTTCTGATTGAATTATCAGAAGCTAAAAGAATATCAAGGTCTCCATCATTATCAAAATCAATCCAGCTGCCAGAATTATAAGTAGAGTTATTATAGCTAATTTGTATTTCTTCAAATATTGTCCCGTCAATATTTTTATAAACATAACTATGAAACCCGTCAGGATCTTCTCCTATGATAAAAACATCAAAAAAACCATCATTATTATAATCTCCAAAATCTGCTTTACTTGCTTTAAATTTATTGAATGTTATTCCTGAGGGTGAAAAATTACCTTTCTTATCGTTAACATAATATTCTGTTGCCGGATTTCCACTCAGGTCGGTTCCTGTTAAAAAAACATCTATATAGCCATCGTTATTCAGGTCAATAAAATCTGAGCTTCCGTTAGAAATTGGCATTAAAACTGCTTCAATATCTGTAAATCCGCTTGCACCTGTTCCTGAATTCCTGAATATTTTTGTCAAAGGTTCGTCATTGATATCTATACCACAAATTATAAGATCCTCTAATCCATCATTATCAATATCTCCATGATCAACAGAACCTTCAATAACCTCCGCATCCGGAAAAGATACTGCAGCAGAAAAAGATAGTCCTCCGTTATTTTCAAATAATGTTGTACTATATCCAGATGATGTCTCATCTCCAGTTAATAAAATATCAATTAAACCATCATTATTGTAATCAAAACATGTTGAACTTGTTGAACTTATTGCCGGAGTCGAGAATCCAGGCGCAGCGTTAAAAGTGTTACTATTGTTTTCGTATAAAACAGTAACCATGTCATCACTATCACCAGTTATTAAAAGGTCATAATCATCATCATTGTCAAAATCTGCCATCTGAACAGACCTGATATCCTCGGTTGCTACTCCTGAAAGCTCAATTTCTTCAAAGAACAAAACAGAAATAAGTACTTCATTACTAATTGCTGTATCTGTTTCAGATATTGATCTGCAAACAACATAATATTCACCCGGATCTGAAAAAATTGGAGTGAAGCTTGTAGTTGTATTACTTAATGAAACCAGGAGCCCTCCATGTTTGGTTGAATATGCCCACTCCCGGAAAACAAAACTACCGGTTTCAGTCACTGTAAGAGTTGTTCCATCAGAACCGGGAGCAATAGCCTGTGAAGAAGAGGGAGCTATGCTATTGGAAAGATTAATTTCAAAAGATTCCGCCGAAGCGAAAGCTGAGCCTTTTGCTCCCACATCAATTGTCTGAAGACTCCAGGTATATATTCCATCAGATAACCCTTTAATAGTAGTATTAAGTTTTTGACCAATATTACCCCTAAAATTCTGTTTTAAGAATCCATTCGATATATCTGCATGAGTAGGTTTAATTATTACTCCGCCTTTCTCTAATCTCATATTATAGCTTAGGCTGCTATCAGCAGTTTCCGTATCGGTTCCTGCCGACCATGATAAGGTAACCCGGTTTCCATTAGTGCTTGAAACAAGTCCTGTTGGTGGTGAAGGAGCAGCATTAACAGTATTCAGATCATTTCTAAAAATTTTTGCAACAAGCTTTCCATCTGTATTATATAAAACCACCAGGTCCAGGTCTCCATCTTTATCATAATCCCCCCAGTTGCCATTACCATCATATAAAAGAGGAAAGCTTAATTCGGAATTGGAAAATGCCCCGTTATCATTTAGATAAAGAGTTGTTGGATCCGATTTGTCAATATATATCATATCCACATCTCCATCATTATCAGCATCTCCGGTTTCTATTAAGTCTGGGGGAAAATAAGTCTGGGGTGATAATTTCGAAAAGGACGGATATTCATTAAGTATGATATCTCCGGAAGCAATAATGTCGGGATCAAAATCATTATCAATATCTGTTACCTGCATTTTACAATGACTATATGCATTGATACTAAATGCTGCAATTCGTGTAAATTCAAATTGTTGATTAATATATATCCAGGTAGAATCTCGATCATGAATAACAACATCCATTTGATCATCTTTATTAAGATCTATCCATAAACAATTTGAAAAACGATCAGACGTAGGAAAATCATGAATAG
>JAGLSB010000679.1 GCA_023135955.1 Bacteroidales bacterium
TAAAATTATTGCATAAACCATTGAGAGAGTCTGACTCATTACTAAAACTAGTCATACTTTCGCTCTGCATATTATATCTGTTAAGTCCATTCGAAGTAGCTATCCATATTTCATTATCACTATCTTCCATAATGGAATAAACCAGGTTAGAGTTAATCCTGAACTCAGATTCGTTCTCTGTTCTTAAAGATTGAATTTCATTTTCAGATATATCAAGAATAACAATACCATTACCGGTTCCAATCCATATCTTTCCATTGCTATCTTCCATCATACAATACACCCTGTCGTTGGTAAAACAATTGTAATCAGGGTTATCAAAAAACTCATGTGCAGGGATAAAGCTCTGACTTTCTTCCATAAAAATTGAGACACCATTTCTTGTTCCAATAAAGATTTGTCCACGGGAATCTTCAAAAATCATGTGCACATGATTCTCCGGGATATGATTTCTACCTCTAAATTCCGATCTGTAATGAAGAATATTATCATGATCTCTGCTTGCATTTATGATGTTGAGTCCCGATCCCCAGTTCCCGATCCATAATCTTCCTTTGCTATCTTCATATACTGAGGCAATAATATTATCCAGGATATCAAAGGATTCAGGATCCTCTGTGTTAGCAATAATATTTATTCCTGATTTTTTCAAATCAGCCTTATCCAGTCCTGTTATACTACCAACCCACAAATTATTAGAACGATCAACATAAAGTGTGTATAGAATATCATGAGCAACAAAAGCTTGCTCGCTGCGATAGTGCTGAATATTTTGCACTTCATATTCTCTATCAATACTAAGTTTATTTAAGCCACCCCCTTCCGTTGCTATCCATAAATAATTATCCTTATCGCGAGTAATTGCTCTGATAAATGTATGACTCAGCTGATTCTGAATGTCTGAAAGTGAGAGTAGTTCCCTGGAATCACTGCTAATCCTATAAATTCCGTTTTCTGTCCCAACAAGAATATTACCGTTCTTCTCTTCAAAAAGAGCTGTTATATTATTACTCTCACCATTTTCTTCACTTAGCCTGAAGTTTTCAAATTTTTTCTCATTCAGATCAAATGATGAAAGACCATTATGAGAAGCAATCCACAACTTATTGTCTTTAGCCCTGATGATATCATATCCAAGGTCGTACACACTCCCTTCCTGTGAGAGGTCATTTTGATAGACTTCCTTCTCACCGGTAGAGGTATTAATAATAGTAATCCAGGGAGGAGTATTAATGTATAAAATATCCGCTTCTGCATTAATTCCATATATAAAATTACTACTGATAGGATTCTCAGGAAGATTATGATCTATTAGAGTGAAATTTCCCGTTTTTTTATCGAATTTATTCAGTCCGCCTTTTGTTGCCAGATATAAATTCCCTTCAACATCTTCAGTAATATCATAAATCCATGCATTGGAGATAGAGTTAGGATTTGTAGGATCGGTAAAATAATTTACGAATTCATAACCATTATAGCAGCTTAGTCCACTTTGTGTTCCAAACCAGAGATAACCCTCAGAGTCTTGGTATATAGCTAGTATAGTGGTTTGCGAAAGTCCGTCTTCAACAGCATAATGCTCAAATTTTATACCTTGTGCTGAAGCAGGAAAGCATCCAATTAAAAACCAAAGTGAAAATAAGGGATACAAGTAAACAATCTGTCTAAGTATAAGATTTTTAGTATTATTCATGGCGACCTCCAGCAGTTTATTAGCATTTCTAAATACTTTATGACTTAGATTCGAATGAATAAAATTACTAAAATTTTATGTATGAGAGAATAGGGGGCTTATTATATGTTGATTGGCTCACTGTGTTCGCGGGGAGGTGCTCGTTACTTCGCTTGGGAGGCGTTCACTTTGTTCACTTGGGAGGTGCTCGTTACCTCGCTTGGGAGGCGTTCACTTTGTTCACTTGGGGGGCGCTTTGCCTGGGAGATGCTCACTGCGTTTGCTTGGGATTGCTTCGACTACGCTTATTTTATACCTCTGTAGCTCTGTTGCGAGGATGTTGTATTTATGCAGGATTTTATTACAATTTGAAAAGAAAAACACTATCTTCAACCTCTATTATGGTGTGAAAGTGAACATGGCTTCTGATTATTCTGAAAGGTATCAAGGAATGTTATTGTTTTTAAACCTTTGTCAGGGTTTTTGTGAATGTGGGGGCAATCAAGCTGTACATCCCTTTTCAATTCCAGAGCATAAACATACTAACCTGAAATAAAAAAAGTATCATGAGCAAAAATCAAAAACAAACTTCAAGGAGATCCTTTATTAAAAGAGTCTCAGCAATAGGTGGGGGAATAGCTCTTTTGCCTACATTATCATTGTCATCTTGTGCAGCTGCAGGTTCAAACATGAAACTTGGATTGGTTACTTATAATTGGGCCAAAGATTGGGATATACCAACAATCATTAAAAATTGTACTGAAGCCGGAATTACAGGAGTTGAGTTAAGAGTTGAACATGCACACGGTGTAGGACCAGATCTCTCAAAAGCAGAATTGGCTGAAGTAAAGAAAATGTTTGATGACAGTCCAGTGGAAATTGTAGGAATGGGTACGAACGAACAATATGACAGTCCTGATGCAGCTGAATTAAGTGATAATATTGAAAAATCAAAAGAATTTATTCGAATTAGTCAAGCCATCGGTGGATCTGGCGTAAAAGTTAAGCCTAACCGATTCCATGAAGGAATTCCAAGAGAAGAAACTATCGGGCAAATTGGTAAGTCATTAAATATTTTAGGTGAATACGCTGCTGATTATGATCAGGTTATAAGACTCGAAGTGCATGGTAGCGGAACTGATGAACTTCCTGTTGTTAAGTCTATTATGGAGCATGCTAATAATCCCAATGTAGGTGTTTGCTGGAATTGTAACGATACAGATCTTGAAGGTGAAGGACTCGAGCATAACTTCAACCTGGTGAAAGATCGTTTTGCAGATATAGTACACATCAGAGAACTGAATATTGGAGATTATCCTTATCAGGATCTGATGAATCTTTTTGTTGGAATTGATTATAATGGATGGGTTCTATTAGAGTGCAGGCAAAAACCAGAGGATACAGTCAAAGCAATGATTGAGCAGAAGGAGATATTCAATAAGATGATAGGGAATGCCTGAATAAATTGGGGATAATTATATTTGAGTTTTTAAGCTTTTGGGTTGTTGTAAATTCAAAAGATATTAAACCTCATAAATTTATTTATATAAGAAACATCCATCTCTAATTTTAGGGATGGATGTTTAATATTGATGCGTTTGTGACCATTGAAACTGAATAAATAAACTATAACAGATGAAATCCACAACAATTATTTTTCCGTTTTCGTATATGTTGCTTTTATCAGCGTGTGATAGCAAAACCAATTCTGATCAAGAAAAACTGCCAAATATTTTATTGATTATGGCAGACGATATGGGATATGGAGATGCAAAATGCTATAATCCTGAATCGAAGATCAGCACACCAAATATCGATAAACTTGCTACCGATGGAATGCTTTTTACAGATGCTCATGCTCCGGGAACTACAAGTCAACCATCAAGATACGGATTGCTAACCGGAAGGTATCCTTTTAGAAATACGCGTAATTACAAAGAAGGATTAATTGAGCCGGGCAGGTTAACCATTGCCGAATTACTGAGAAATAGTGGTTACAATACAGCTTGTATTGGTAAATGGCATCAGGGTATGGTTGGTGAAAAGAATCCTCAGCCAGGTATAGATTTAATTGGTAATCCAACTCAGCACGGATTTGATTATTTTTTCGGATTGCCGGCATCACTTGATATCCCACCATATTATTATGTGGAAAACGGACAATGTGTATTGCCCCCTACCGACACAATTGGAGCATGTAATACACCTGGGATATCGCCCATACAAGGAGCATTTTGGAGGGCTGGCGGAATTGCACCGGCTTATAAACACGAAAATGTAGTAGATGAGCTTACCGAAAAGGTAGTGGAATACCTGGGAAATCATTTCGAATCTAACAGTCAACCTCTCTTCCTTTATTTTCCATTGCCTTCGCCGCATACTCCGTGGTTACCAAACGATGAATATAAAGGTAGTACAACGGTTGGCGATTATGGAGATTATACTGCACAGGTTGATGGTGTAGTTGGAAATGTTTTGAGCAAATTAAAGGAGATAGGACAAGAGGAAAATACAATAGTTATTTTCACTAGTGATAATGG
>JAGLSB010000068.1 GCA_023135955.1 Bacteroidales bacterium
AAAATCTATTTAAAAAAAATTGACTAAAGATCAAAAAACATGATAGGACTGTGAATTTGTAGCTTGTCAAATAAACAAAATATTGATAATTTTATAAGGTTCTTATTTGCGAAATAATTGATTCAATAAAATCACAAGTTCAAAATATGCCATTAACAAATAAACTTAAAGCCGTCCTTTTCGATATGGATGGGGTATTGCTCGATTCTGAAAAATATATCTGTCAGGCAGGAATTGAAATGTTTAAAGAAAAGGGATTTAATATAGTACCAAATGATTTTCTGCCATTTACTGGTATGGGAGAAAACAGATATCTGGGAGGTGTTGCAGAGAAATATAATATTCCTTTTGTGGTAGAAAAAGACAAAGCCAGAACCTATGAAATTTATGCCGGACTTGTTAATGGTAAGCTTAAACCCCTTGATGGCGTTATAGAATTTATCGAGAAATGTCTGAACAAAAAATTAAAAATTGCTGTAGCTTCAAGTGCAGATCTAATCAAAGTAAAGATCAATCTTAAAGAAATTGGAATCCCTGAAAAAACATTTAATACAATTGTTAGCGGTCTTGATATCAAAAACAAGAAACCGGCACCCGATATCTTTCTTGAAGCTGCTAAAAGAGTCGGAACCTCGGCACCCTATTGTCTTGTAATTGAAGATGCTATTAGTGGTGTAACTGCAGGAAAAGCAGCCGGAGCAAAGGTTCTGGCCTTAACAACAACTTTTGATTCCCACGATTTGAAAGAAGCCGATTGGATTACTGATAACTTATCAACTGCAAATGATGAAGTTTTGGATTGGTAGATTAGTGTCCTAAAAAAA
The DNA here is from genome assembly GCA_023135955.1 of Bacteroidales bacterium. GTDB lineage: Bacteria > Bacteroidota > Bacteroidia > Bacteroidales > JAGLSB01. The sequence goes on from JAGLSB010000068.1 coordinate 825, forward strand.
TATTTTCAAATAGAATTTATCCAGATGACAGATTACAACGTATTTTATTAAATTTACATTTTTAATAGTCGGATATACGTCAACACTAAAAAATAATAATTACAAGAAAAATCGAACAATATAATAACCTTTAAATGAATGAAAAATATGTTATTGGATTAGACTTTGGATCAGATTCCGCCAGGGCTTTATTGGTAAATGCATCTAATGGTGATGAAATCGCAAGCTGTGTAAAACATTATCCAAGATGGCTAGAAGGGAAATATTGTGATCCCTCCAAACAACAATACAGACAGCATCCTAAGGATTATCTGGAAGTAATGACTTTCATTATTAAAGATGTGTTAAAACAAAGTCAGAACGGAGTGGCCGATAATGTAGTTGCTATT
>JAGLSB010000680.1 GCA_023135955.1 Bacteroidales bacterium
ATTGCAATATTACTTATTTCATGCGATGATAATAATGTTGACTTAGATATAAATTTAAAAGCTTGCTTTACAACTGATGTTGATACAACGACTGCTGGAATTGCTGTTAATTTCACTAATTGTTCTGATTCTGCCAATTTTTATCATTGGGATTTTGGAGACGGAAATTCGTCAATAGAGGAAAATCCTAAACACAGTTATTCAGATTCAGGTCTGTTCACTATTACCCTTCTTGCAACTGACAAATTAAATAATTCAGATTATACAGTGAAAGATATCTATGTAAATCCTCCGAATATTATAGATGAAGATGATTTTTTTAAAACTTACGATGATTTGGAGAATTTGCTTATTACAACATATGAACGTTTCTTCTCTTACTATGAGACTCTTTTTTTAGTTGATGCAAATTATTCCAATAAGATAAATTCAAAAGGAGGTTGGTCAGATTTATATCAACATACTCAAACATCATCAAATTCAAAAGTTGAGAGTTTGTGGAGAAGTTCATATAAAGTAATTAATCTTTGTAATGAACTTGAATATTATACTTTAAGGATTTCTCAATCAATTTCAAATAACGAATATTCAACAATACTCAACAATTTAAAAGGCATAAGAGCTTTTGTTTATCTAAATTTAATTAATTGGTTCGGAGATGTACCTTTAATAACAGAACGTTATACGTCGGATAGCGACATATACCCAAAACGAGATGATTTAGCAACAGTAATTGAATTTGTATTAAATGAAGCAAATCAAATTATTGAGTTATTCCCATTTGAGAATCAATTTAATGCGGAGTATTCTATGCCTAAAGAAATAAGCTACTATTTAATTAGTTCAATAAATAGGTTAAAGTCAAATCAAGAAAATAACTTTACTTATTTATCTTCTTTTATCACAGAGTCTAACTATCCATTGGAGACAGAATTTCCTTCTGACCTTAAATCAAAAAATCAAGAATTCTTATTTAGTATTTATATCGACCCTTTGCTACAATGGCAATATACATGGGAATATCGAGACTATGTGCCAATAATTAGTTCTTCATTATTACATCTCATTTACGAAGAAGCAAATCTAAAATCAGAAGGTGAAGTTACATTTTTATCACTAAACAAATTACTCGTAAGAAATTCTTTACCAACAGTTGATAATACAACTACGATATCAGATATTAAATCAAAAATAATTTACTTATTTTTAAATGATGCTTTTATCAATGGCAACTCATTTTTAACACTTAAATCTAATTCCTTAGCAATTGATTCTTTAAATATTGATAGTAGTAGATTGTTATTACCGATACCTGAAAATGATATAATGAATAATCCGAATATGGCACAAAATCCAGGTTATTAGGATATAATAAAGCACGAAAGCACAACATTTTGTATAAGTAATGGCAGGCGATGTGCTAAATATCAAGGTCTATAGCCCGCTCAAACTGCATAGCGGTTTGATAGGAAATTACCACGCAATTTGCCACTACTCATACAATTTACCGT
>JAGLSB010000681.1 GCA_023135955.1 Bacteroidales bacterium
TTAACTGGAAGAGAAGTGTCAATTTCATTCTTACTATTGAATTCATTAATAATCTGTTCTCTTTCTTCAATATAGTTTTTTATTAAATGAAGCTTTTTTAAGTTTGCTTTTAGTTCATCATTAAGAAATTTGACACTGTTCATATCAATATTAATTGACCTTTTGATTCTCCTTCCTCCCGATTCTTCCATTCCCTTCCAATTGTGAAATGACTCATTTACCAGAGCATAAGTTGGAAAGCTGCTTATGGTTTTATCCCAATTCTGAACTTTAACAGTATTTAAACTTATTTCAAGAACAGTGCCATCAGTATCACGCGATGGGACCACAATCCAGTCGCCAGGCTTAACCATCTTATTTGCAGAAATTTGCACACTGGCTACAAGGCCAAGTATAGTGTCTTTAAATACCAAAAGGAGTACAGCGGCAAGGGTACCCAAAGCTGTAAGAAGACCTCCTGCTGGTTTACCTGAAATGTTGGAGTAAATGAGTATTATAGCTATGAAATAAAGGAATAAATTCAGAAGCTGCACATATCCTTTTATTGGCTTGTCCTTTGCTCTGGGAAAAGTAAGGTAAATATTATGTAAGGCTGAAACAAAAGATGTTGCTACTAATAAGGAAACAACAATCATATATATAACTGTCATCACTTTTATTAGCTTGACCAGGCTCGCGAGTTCAATTGCATAATCAATACTATAATATATAATTATGGCGGGAGCGAGGTGAGCTAGTCGATGAAAAACTTTTTTTGTTAGAAAAATATCGTCCCAGGTATTTTTTGTTCTTCTAACCAGGATCTTAATAGAAGTAATCAGAATTCTTTTTATTAGGTAATCAGCCAGAAAAGCAAGCAGAAGAATAATTACGAAGACGATAATATTTTCAATAATCCCGGCTGTCTTAGCAGACAATCCAGACTTCAATAATAATTCACTGAGGAAAGAAATCCATTTTTCAATCATTATTCCTTGTTTTTTCAGTTAATTCAGAAATCTCAGTATAATAAATACTAAACGTGTGAACGAAGTTAGAATTTTAGTCTTTATACCGAAAATATTTTCTAATAAATCATCCATATTATCAAATTGTCAAACATAGATATGTTAATTTTAATATAGGATTTAGAATAATGCTGGGTGTTTTATACTAAAAAGAATATTCTTTTCTCTAAATTATTTAGTACCTGCAAGAAAACTCCGGTTTTTGAGCTGTGCTTGCAAGAAAACACCAATAACAAGGCTTGCGTAGTCTGAGAAACAGGAGTTTACTATTCGTAAATGACTGTTTCGAAGACAAGCATAACGCAGTTATTGGTGTTTTCTTGCAAGCACTATTTAACATAATAAATTTAACAGAAATGAAATGAGTAGTTAGAGAAAGTTTTTTTTTGTTAGTTTTGGAACTTAAGAAAATAAAATTCTGTGAATCGGTTTTCTGAAGAAGAAATAATAGATGGTCTTAGACGCCGTGATAACAGGGTGCTGAGTTATATATACAAGAATCATTATATTGCTATTCTGAATTTAGTTTTGAGCAATAGCGGATCGGAAGATGATGCAAAGGATATATTTCAAGAAGCTCTGATTGTAGTATTCCGCAATATTAGGGAAAAGGCTGATTTTAGTTTGAAAAGTGGTTTTCAGACTTACCTGTATTCCATTGCCCGATTGTTATGGTTGAAAGCCATCAGGAACAAGAAAGCTGACCAAAAAAAGCTGGATGAAAGTCATCCTTATATAGATTTTGAACCTCCTAAACCCTTCAATGATAAAGATATTCGTTATTCACTTTATCAGAGAGCTTTTAAAACTTTACCAGACGATTGTCAGGAGATTTTAAGATTAACTGTGGAAGGTGTTTCTCAAAAAGAGATTGCGGAGAAGTTGGGCTACAGGAGTGAAAACTATATCAAGAAAAGAAAGCATTACTGCAAACAATTTCTTATTAATAAGATTAAGGAAGATCCTGAGTATGATGACCGGCATGATGATTAATGATGGAGACAATGTTACTGGTTTCTTAGCTCAGTCTTAGCGCTTAGGGCCTGTTCCCAAAATTGATAAACTATGCAATCTTATGTTTTCTGTACCTGAAAAATAGAAAAAAGAAGATAGGTATCGGAATCATGAGTATTCCTATATTAAGTAAATGCACCATAAATCTCGACCTATAGATTGGTGTGGTATCACCTACTAATACAAAACTTGACCAAAAAAACGGATTTGATTTTAGTTGATCTGCATTAGATAGAAAGTCAAGCTTTGCTTTATGAAGGGCACCAGATTTCGAATCACCCCTCCCGAGATAATAATAAAATCTCTCCATTATCTCTACAGTCGATTTATCGGCAACTTCCCAGAGTGTCATTAATATACTTGGGCAACCAGCGTATGTGAATCCTCGGGCCAGACTTTGAATTCCTTCACCTTCCTGCAAGTTTCCATATCCACTACTACAGGAGCTAAGTACTGCAAGATCGGCATTTATCTGCATATTATAAATCTCATAAGTATGAAGAAATCCGTCGTTAATAGTATCTACCATTTGGGTGAATGCCAGTTTGGAATACAATGGTTTTTCATCATCGAGTATAGTATGCATAGCAAGGTGTAGAACCTGATAGTCTTTAGCAAGATTTTTAAAAGATGTTTCAGTAGCCTGTAAGTCTTGATATACATCGGCATCCAGAATTTCGGATATTTTATTTACTTCCTCTTTTACACCCGGGATCCGTATTAACTTATCCATATCATCTTGCCTAAGAAGCTGAAAACCCGTATTTTGTGAACTGATATTTGAATATGAAGGAGCAAAGGCCAGAATATCTTTTGGTGGTGGTTTCTTCTTCTTTGTATCCATAAAATGTATTGTAGAACTATATGATGTACTGAATCCATTATCTTTCACAAGGTAAGGAAGACGATAATAATCTACCTTCTCCGGATTCACTTTTTCTGAAATAAGTGCTTCAAAAGGAACATAGGATATTTCTTCATCAGGAATGACAATTATATTTTTTCCCTTTAGTTCTTCTTTTATTGGTTCAATTAAAATCTCATATAATTCATAGCCAAGCTGTGTGTAATTACGATAAGTCTGACCAACACCATGACTAAAACTCTGATTAGTTAGCACATTATATAAATCCAGACATTTTGTTCGAAAACTTGTATCCACTACCTGCCGAAATAACTTTTCTTCTTTTCGTGTAATAATATATGTAAAGAGAATACTGTCTTTTATTGAATATTCAAGAATAAGGTCGTTCTTCGTTAACTGATCAGAAGCTTCACTGGTACTGATTACTTCAGCATTATATTTCAAATTATAATATTCAGGGTAATTTTCCTCAAAGAATTTTATCAGGTCATCATGTTCCCTGCTAACTTTAAAAAGGGAGTTTTGCCAATTTGTAATTTTCTTTTCATCAGGAAGTTCTAATTGCTCCTCATCGTGGATCAGTTCTTTATATGTTGAAATTTTCTGATTCAGATCGGCTTCCCGATTTAGAAGTTCAGTTGGAATTCCCCCGAACTCCATAGCAGACTGAGTTCTTAAATTAGCCAGAAGGTTAAAACCTTTAGCCCTTTCATTAAATTCAAAAGCTTCAGTTATATATTTTTCATCACGTGTTATTGAATATAATTCGCTGGCGAGTAACTGTCCCATTTTATAATTATCCGCATCTTCATCTCCCACAAGATATTCCGCACTTTGATTGTCCCACTGCCATCTTAAATTATCTAAAATCGTTGTTAAATAGAAACTATGCTTGTAGGCATCTGTAAGCTCTCCTAAATCTTTAGTTCTTTTGTATATTGAATATTTGGATTTAATCAAATATTCCAAAGGATCTACCAAATAACGAAATTTAACAAAGCTTTCTTCAGAAATTTCAGATTGATTATTATTTATTAATGCTAAATTAATATCAATATTTCTAATAACTCTATTTGCAAACTCGATAGATTGAGTATAGCGACCAGTCTCGTAATAATGTTGACTTAGTGTGCTAAAAATATCCAATGACAATGGATGACTTTCATCAAAGTTTTGAAGTGTTAAAGCAAGTGTTTTTTTGTAGTAGGAAAGAGCAGTTTTGTTATCATTCTTATATTCAGAAAAGTAATTTGCAAAATAGACGTAAAACAAATTAATGGAGGTAATTTTTTGAACTTCATCTGAATCTATAAATCCTTGTAACTTATTTAAATAAAATAAAACTTGCTCTTCATCTTTTAATTTATTAAAGACTTCATACCCTAAAGAGTAAAATTCAAAGTTATCAAAATTATATTTTTGAAAGATTGATAAAGTTAAATTCCAATAATATTGAGTATTTATTTTGTCACTTAATTCAGAATATAACATAGTAAGATTCATATACGCTACACCAAGAAAATAATAGTTTATCTTTTTAGAAGATAAAATCCTAGAAATAGATTGACTAAAATATCTTTTAGATCTTTGATAGTCCTTAAGATCATTATAAATTCCTGCTGTAACGCCATATATTGCAGCAAGTCGAACATGATTTAAGTCAATTTGTATTAAAATCTCTTCTGCTTTATTTGTATGATGAAGAGCATTAGTATATTTGTTTATATATGTATATACTATAGCTAAATTCAAATGGGCGGCTGACAACTTAATTAATTTATCTGGTTGATATATATTAATTAAATCAATAGCCCGTTTTAGATTCTCACTTGCCTCATAATATAAACCCTCATCTACCATAATTCTTGCTTCACTAGATAAATGCTGAATCAGAGAGTCATTATTAAATTGACCACTCAGATTACTAACTATAATCAAGAAAGCAATATTGGCAAGTGAATTACGAAAATGTTTATTAAGAATCTGGATCATTGATTGATTATTAATGATTAAAAGTGCGAAATCTTTTTAATAATTAAAAAAAAACTTCTCTATTTAAAGGGCACAAAATCAATAAGATAGCATATTTTTATTTTATTCTTAAATAAAAACCACAAATAAAGGGTAACGTTTGGTAATTAATTGGAATTAACTAATGAGAACAATTATAACCCCAAACAATTTGAACTATGAAAACTTTAAGCTCTTTACTGAAAAAAAACACTGAGAAATCAGGAATCGAGAATTTTGCTAATTTTTCTTTGAATAACAATGAAATGAATTCTGTTGTCGGTGGCGGTGGAACAGATCCTATTTTATTTTGGTGGCTAGACGATGGCGACGAATAGATTTTTTTAAGCTTTTACTTTTTGATTTTTCTATTGAAATTGAAGAATCATAATTCGCAGTAATGCCCAAAATGGGATTATTGCAACCAATTTCGACTATAATACATGGTTGCTCCGTGGCAAAAAGTGCTTTTGGAGGTTACTATGACACTATAAATACATTTTAAGTGCGTATTTCGTGCTTATATGAAATTAAATATTATGTTAAATTAAATATAACAGAGATGGACAAAAACAATCACCTTATCTCAAAATACCTGGAAGGGGAATTAAATCCCGTTCAGACAAAGGATTTTGAGGAAGCTCTGATCCAGGATCATGAGCTAAAAGAGGAGCTGGATCTCCGAAGGGAAGTGGATGAAGCTCTGGCAGATACTGAAGTTCTCGACTTGAGGGCTCAGTTAGATGAAATTCATGAGGAGCTGAGGCCACAGATTATTAAGAGAACCAGGCGAGCCTCCAAAAGAGTTTTACGCTATGCCGTAGCTGCATCAGTAGCAGTAATTATCAGTCTTGGTACTTACACTTTATTCTTTAAAACGGTTAGCAATAACAAAATTGTCAGCCAGTTTTACAAGCCTTACGATGTTACATTGGTAAATCGTTCTGCTAATGAAGATCTTTCAGGAGTTATTAGAGATGCCTTATTTATGTATGAGAATCAGGATTATAAAGAAGCTATAGGCTTATTTGAGCAAATTCTGGATTCAAATCCGCAAATAATAGCTTCGCATTTTTATTCTGGAGTTTCATATTTAGAAATAGAGGAATTTAATAATGCCGGCATTTCATTCAGTAAGGTATTAAGTCATAACGATAACCTTTATGTCGAGCAGGCTGAATGGTATCTTGGGATGGTCTTTCTTTTTACCGATCAAAAGGAGAAAGCAAGAAAGCAATTTCAAAAAATTGAAAATGATGACAGCTATTATAGTAAGAAAGCCAGAAAAATTCTCAGAAAATTAAAAAGGAATTAATAACTATTGGGATAATGTGCTTAATGAGTGAAAATCAGACATATGATGATTTGTTGGATCAGGTAAGTGATTTGCAAAAGAAAGTTAAAGAACTTGAAATGAAATTGCAAGCCAATCAGCAAAAGACAGACCACCTGAAAAGGAGGTTCTTGTCTAGTGTTTCTCATGAGCTTCGTACTCCTATGAATGCGATTCTCGGATTTTCAAATCTTATGATTGATAAAAATCTAAGTCATGATAAGCGCGAAGAATATATGGATCACATTAATTCCAGTAGCAGCAGTTTAATGAATATCGTTGACTCAATGATTGATGTTTCGCTTCTTGAAGTTGGCGAAATTAGTGTGATGAAAGAATCAATAAATTTACACGAAATCTTACAGCAAATTTATTACTATTTTAATATTGACAAGCACAAAATGGACAAAGATCATCTGGCACTTTTACTTAACCGGAGTGTGAAAAGTGAGAGATTCATGATTCATACCGATGGGTATCGACTTAGCCAGATTCTTTCAAGTTTACTGCACAATGCTTTAAAATTTACAGCTAAAGGCCTCATAGAGTTTGGGTATGAGGTCAAGGAAAGTCAAGGAAAAATAGAATTCTTTGTCAAGGATACAGGCAAAGGGATGCTTTTCGAAAAAGCGCAGTCCATTTTTGAAAAATTCGAAAAGCTCGAGGAGGATTATAAAACGAATGAAGGAGGTGTAGGCTTGGGTCTGACACTTGCGAGAGGTTTGGTTAAATTGTTAGGTGGAAATATTTGGCTTGAATCAAATATTTATAATGGTACAACATTTTATTTTACTATCGATTATACAACGGATACAATTGTGTCTGAACAGAATAAGTCACAGATTAATCTGGACGGGATCATTAATTAAGATGCTTAGATATACACGTTCTTTCAGGTTTTTTAGAGTAATTTAATAGCGATAAATGAATTAAGGGGTTAGTTCATTATCTTCAAATTAAAGTTACATAGTTCAAATTGTTTGGTTTAATTGTTTTTAAGCGTTCTTTATTTATTTTTATAGTCAAAAAAACCGCCAATCTGGTTAAAACAGATTGACGGCTATATTATTATCATTCAAATTGTGTTAGTTATTTTTGTTCTCAACTTTAATTCGTAACACAGAATCATTTTTTATTTAATTGAAATATCAGAAGGGTAGATCCTCAAATTCCTGATCACTGGATGTGAAATCTTCTTTATCAGGCATAGGATAGTCATCTACATGTGAATGAGTTGAATCAGGAGCAGATCCAGAAACAAGCTTTTCAATTCTCCAGGCTTCGAGGTTTGTAAAATAGCTAACCTTTCCATCTTTTTCCCATCTTCGGCCACGAAGATTAAAACTTACTTTTACATCATCACCAGTTGAAAATGGTTCCAATACCGAGCATTTGTCCTGAGTTAGTTGAAACTTAATCTGATCCACAAATTCAAATCCACCGGAATTTTCCTTTTTCTCAATAACGAATTCCCGTTTTTTAAATTTGGCACTAATTTCTACAACGTCGTACTTTTCAATTAATTTGCCCGATACTTCATAACTCATAATAATAAATTTTTGTTGAAATCCTTTTTAACAATAATTATCGAAAGAAAAAGGTTAGAGTTTGCTCTAACCTTTTTTTACTTTATAGAAAAATCGTTAAAAAAACGCGTCTCTTTCAAGACTTTTTTTTTATTTCTTCCACTTTTATTTTACATCAATCAATTCAACTTCAAAAATAAGTGTTGAATTTGCTTTAATTAGTTCACTTCTTTGTCTGTCGCCATATGCAAGATCACTTGGAATATATAATTTCCATTTACTTCCTTCTTTCATTAACTGCAAAGCTTCTGTCCAACCAGCAATAACGCCACCAACTTGAAATGTAGCTGCTTCATCTCTGTCAACTGAACTATCAAATACAGTTCCATCAATTAAAGTACCATGATAATGAACCTCTACATTATCTGTATCTGTAGGTGTATTTCCGGTTCCTTTAGTAATAATCTCGTACTGCAATCCTGATTCAGTAACAATTACCTCATCTCTGTTCTTATTTTCTTCTAAAAATGCTAATCCCTCATCAAGAGTTTTCATAGCATCTTCCTGTCCTTGTGACTGCATGGCTTGTTGTTGTGCCATAATAAATTGTTGTACGTGCATCTGTGCATCCATTCTGGACATTACTTCTTCATTTCCTGCAAATGCAGCTTTTATTCCATTAATAAAGCTTTCTTCAGAAAATTCTTCGTCAATTTCATTTTGAACAGCAAAATCTTTGATTGAATAACCCATATCAATACCAACACCATAAGCAAAAGTATCAACATCTGTCTCAAGTGAAGAATTACCAATTTGGGCATTTAATGGTAAAAAGGTTCCCAAAACATAACCACCAATTAAAATGGCAATACCAATAATTATTAAAAGTGCTTCTTTTTTCATTTTTTTGTTTTTATTAAATATTTGAGCGCGAATGTACAATATATAATTAAAAGGAAAAAAAATTTTTATATCCTTGCTCTCATTATGACTCTTTTTCCCTCAGGGCCGGGAATTCGTTTTATATGAAATCCGGCCGATTTCAATGCTCTTTTTACTGTACCCTTTACAGAATAAGTAAGTAGGAGACCTTTTGGATTTAATAAACGATACAGTTTTGAAAATATTTCTTCTGTCCATAAATCTGGCTGAATCTCTGGCGAGAATGCATCAAAATATATAATGTCAAATCGAAGATGAGTGGAGAAATCATGTAAGTCGGTTTTTGATTTGAACAAACTAAAATAGTCATTCAAATTATGCCATTCACTCCAATTTACATTATGCAGTTTCTCAAATTCTTTTGGATTATGAATAACTGATAAATCTGGATAATTAAGGGATTCCCATTCTGAAGTACTTAAGGGATATTTTTCAATTGTATAATAGTTTGTTTTTCTTTTTGAGTTAACCGCTTCATCAAGCGTTAGAAGAGCATTCAATCCTGTACCAAACCCTATTTCAAGAATATTTACAGGATTGGCCTCTGAATATTTCAATCCCGATTCAATAAAAATGAAAAGTGATTCTGCCAAAGCACCAAAATGAGAATGATAACTCTCTTCCAGATTCTCTACATAAATGCTACTGGAACCATCTTTTGTAATAAATGTCCTTCTTTTCATCTCCTGCAAATTTATTGTATTGACAAGAGCTTCCAAAGTAATGAAAATTAAAAGATAAGTTTAAGTTCTGCTTTTAATACCATAATCAAAATATTTGTCATTTAGGCTCTGAAAAGTATGATACAATTCTTATGCTGATGAATGGTATAGGAATTCTTGGTACTATATATGGACTTGAGATATTTTTGTCAAAATTAGAAATGATTTTATCTCCGGGAGGCGAATTTATATTTGATTCCTCTAATTTGATATATTTATTTTCAGAAGATGAAAAAAATTGGTCAGGAAAAAAGAGAAAAAATATTACGGTGAAATAGAATTTCAAATGGAATATATGGAGAATTTGTCTGAAATATTTTACTGGTTATATATCGATTTTGAAGAATTATCGAAATCTGCAGCAAAATTTAATTATAAATCTGAAATCTCATTCGAAGGATCAAATTTACATTATCTCGCCAGAATTTTCAGATAATTTCTTTTTACTATGGGGAAGGTATTCCGGATAGATATTATCCAGAGCATGGAACATATTTATTTTTGCAGTAGGATAAACTTTTTCCAGTTCATTTATCAGATTTTCTGCATAATCTCTTTTGGTGAGATTTTCATGCGGACAGGACTTTTCAATTGTATCGAATTTTCTGTAATTAGCAAAACTGATTAAATCTTTTTCCCAAATATCCATCAGTGGGCGAATGAGTTTTATTCTTCCGTCAAACATAGACAAAGAATAGGGTAAAGAACTTATAGATCCATGATACAGCATATTCATCATAAATGTTTGTAAGGCGTCGTCTCTATGATGTCCAAAAGCTATTTTATTACAATTTAGATCTTTGCCTGAATTAAAGATAGCTTTTCTTCTTTCCCAGGAGCAAATAAAACAGACCGATTTTTTAGATTTTTGGATATCGGGTTTAGTAGTTTCGAGTCGTAATTCTACACCCAAATTATTAGTAAATTCTCTAAGATTATCCTGATTTACTTCATATCCAATATCCTCCGGAACAATATGAACAGCATACAGATCAACAT